>JAIWOE010000117.1 GCA_020217165.1 Desulfovibrio sp.
GGCCAGAGCCACACACATGGACTCCGCCCCGCCGGGGTTGAGGCCGGTGATGACGTGTACCAGACGAAGCGCCGGGCGATTGTCCGGGCAGATTTCCGGGCGCCTCAGGCCTGGGTCCTCGTCCGGGAAGGGAGGCACCACCCTACTCCAGCCGCATGCAGACGCGCAATCCGCCGCCGTCCACGTTCTGGGCCCACACCTTGCCGCCCATGCCTTCGGCCAGGCGCTTCACCAGGGCCAGGCCCAGGCCCGTGCCCTTGGTCTTGCGGGTCAGGGAGTCATCCACCCTGTAAAAATCATTAAAGATCCTCCGCAAAGCCCCCTGGGGCACGCCGGGGCCGGTATCCTCCACGCTCACCAGCACTCGTCCGCCCTCCCGTCCGCCCTCCTCGGCCACGCGGATGACAATGCGCTTTTCCGGCGAGCCACTGCCGAACTTGATGCTGTTTTCCACCAGATTGAGGAGGATTTGCACCATGGCCTCCCGGTCATACGGGATGGGTCGCGTGAGCTGCACGTCTTCCTCAAGGGTAAAGCCGGACAGGGCCAGGGTGGGGCCCAGCACGCGGCGCACCTCGTCCAGTACGTCGGACAGGTCGCCTTCCTGCATTTCAAAACGACGGGTGCGCTTTTCCAGCTTGGCGAACTCCAGCACGTTGCCGATGAGGCGCGAGAGTCGCTCGGCCTCGGTGCTCACGGTGCGCAGGTATTCCTCCTCCCGCTCACGGGAGGGAGCCATGCCTTGTTCCAACATTTCCGCATACATGCGAATTGTTGTCAGGGGCGTTTTGAGTTCATGGGTCACGGAGGAGACAAACCCCGCCCGCCGCTGGGAGAGTTCGTTCAGGGCCCGGGCAGACCGGTACACCGCCGCAAAGCCCCCCACCAGCACCACGGCCAGGGCCCAGGCCAGCATGTTCAGGGTGGCCCGCGCCTCGGAAACGGGGATGTGCGGGCACAACAGCTCGGCCTGTAGGAAGGTGAAGGGCCGGGGAAACTGCCGGGAAACGTGCAATGCCGGGCTGCCCTGGGCCACCAGGCCATCGGCCATGATTTCCACGGTGCGGCCGTGGTCCATCACCGCCAGGGCCAGATTGGCGATGCGGGGCAGCTGCTTGGCGCGAAAGTAGCGATCCATGAGATGTTGCAAGAATCTGGTGCCATCGATGAGCATGCCCTGCCGATAGATGCGCCCGCCGATGACCATGCGACGGTACAGAAAAATGCGCCCTTCGGACAACACCATGGACTGCAACGGCGCCACCTCCACTTGAATGGAGGTTCGCGGCGGCGCCTCCAGCAAGGCTTCCAGGGAGGGAGATCCGGGCCAGACGTGCTGCAGGGCGTCGCCATAGGCCGTGGCCATGGCGGCGTTGCTGTTTTTGCCCAGGGATTCCGCCAGCTCCTCCACCTTGGCCACGGCCTCGGGGTCATCCTCCGAGGGGGACGGCTGGGCCGGTGAGGCGGTCGGAGGGAGGGGGGACGACTCCGCCTGGAGGGGTGCGTTCTTGCTCTGCCGCTGCTCCAGGCGGGCGAGGTTGCGGGCCTGGTCCTGGGTGACGATCTGCGTGCGGCCACGGTCCTGGCCTAGGTAATCCCGGGAGCGGCCGGAAATCATCCCGGCCACCTGATCCAGCAGTCCCTTTTCCCGCAGGACGTCCTGGGACGCCCCGCCGGACATGTTGCGGGACGAAGACTCGGCGGGTTTTTGCGGCGCTGGAGAGGCCGGGAGCGTCTGGGCGATGAAAAACTTCTCCTCCGGCCGCACGGCGGGTTCGGGGGTGGCCGGCTTGGTGGAAGCGGCCAGGAAGGGCCCGTCGTCCCGGGCGGCCCGGCGACCGATTTCCTCGTTCACGCCGCGCAACAGGGTCCGCATCTCGGCGGAAAACGCCGCCTGTTGCACGGGCATGTCCAGGCTGCCATCGGGATTGTGCTGCAGATAGCCCAGAATCCAGGGGGCGGTGGGAAACACCTGCCCAGGGGTATCGTCATCGGGCTCGCCGGACTGCCAGGCGTCCACGGGCCGGGCTTCCTCCCGGGCTACCATCTGGGCCAGCTCCTCTTCGATGGCGTCGAACAGGGCCACGGCTACAAAGCGCATGGCCGCCATTTCCTCGCGGGTCAGGCTTTCATAGCTGCGCTGGATGAACCAGCCCAAGGGCACGGCCAGCGCCAGGAATACCAGCGCCAGCACCAACGTCACCCGGGACATCAGGCCTCCGTGCCAGCGGCGTCGCGCATGATCTCAGGGTCCAGCCGGTAGCCCTCCCCCCGCACCGTGGCGATGAACTGCCGCTCCCCGGCCAGCAGGGCAATCTTCTTGCGCAGTTTTGTCATGTGAATATCCACGGTGCGGGTTTCGATATCCGCATCGGGATAGCCCCAGACATCGCGCAGGAGTTCCTGCCGTCCCACCACGGCCGGGTAGCGCCGGCGCAGGTACAGCAGGATTTCCATTTCCCGCCGGGTCAGGGGTTCCGCGGGCCTGCCCTCGGCGGAGAGCTCCAGGGCAGCGCCATCGAACACCAGGCCGCCAAGCTCCAGCCGTTCATCGCCCATGCGGCGGCCGCTGCGGCGCAGCACGGCTTCCACGCGGACCATGAGCTCGCGCAGGGAAAAGGGCTTGGTGACGTAATCATCCGCGCCGGACTGAAAGCCTTCCACCACATCGTTTTCCGCGCCCTTGGCCGTGAGCATGATGATGGCCAGACCCGGCTTTTTCTTGCGCAGGGTCTTGCACACGGAAAAGCCGTCCTTGCCGGGCAGCATGACGTCCAGGAGCACGCAATCGAAGGATTCCACCAGGGCCATCTGCTCGCCCTGCACGCCGTCTTCCGCCCCCACGGCCTGATAGCCGTTGAAGATCAGGACATCGAGCAACCCGCGCAGGATGGCGGGATCGTCCTCCACCACAAGAATTTTGGCTTTGTGCTGTTGCATGATGAGTTCGGCTCCTTGTGCTGTCTGCTATAGTGTCTTCCCCGGCGGTTGTCTTCCCCCCTTCTGTAAGGAGAATGTAAACGACACATGCCGCACATTTACGGCCCGCCCCCTTGAGAAACCTGGGCCGCGCGCTACCCTGCATCGCATCCGCAACGCATGCCAGGAGGCGCCTTCATGCAACACGCACCGCAACACCGTACACCCGGTCACCCTCCATCCGACCCACGCCCAATCAGGCAACGGGCCCCCATGCAATGGCTCTTTCTCCTGTGCGTTTTGGTGGTGGCTGCCTGTTCGGTGCTGGGATTCAGCCGGCAGGCCAGCCTCCCTGCCCTGCCTGCGCCTGCCAGCGCGGCCACGTTCTCCGCCGGCGAAGGCCCCCTGGCCATGACGGCCACCCTCACCCAGTCCAAGGTGGCCCGCGGCTCCGATGGCCACACCACCCTCTCCCTCACCCTCAAGGCCGCTGCGGCTGCGGGGGACGAAGCCACGGCCCCGTCACGAACGCCCCTGCCAGCGCAGCAGTCCTCGGCACCACAATCCTTGGACGTGGCCGTGGTGCTGGACCGCTCCGGCTCCATGCGCGGCGACAAGCTGGCCGGCGCCAAGCAGGCCCTGCGCACCCTGGTGGGGGCCATGACCGAGAGCGACCGCTTTGCCCTTCTCTCCTATGCCGATGATGTCACCGTGCACCAGTCCCTGATCCGCTGCACCCCCAAGGCCAAGGCCGCCCTGCTGGAACACATTGACGCCCTGGAAGCCGGTGGCAACACCAACCTAGGCGCGGGGCTGGAGTATGGTCTGCAGGCCCTGCAGCACCCCGGCGACAGCGCCAACGTCCGGCTGGCCCTGCTGGTCTCCGACGGACTGGCCAACCGCGGTGTTACCGACGCCGTACAGCTCGGACGCATGGCCGCCAAGGGCCTGTCCCAGGATGTGATGGTCTCTACCGTGGGCGTGGGGCTGGACTTCAACGAAGCCCTCATGACCCGCATTGCCGACCTCGGCGGGGGAAGCTACCGCTTTTTGGAAGATCCACGCACCTTTGCCGCTGGGTTTTTCGAGGAATTCGCCACGGTGCGCCGGGCCGTGGCCGTGCATCTGGAAATCCGCATCAGCCTGCCCCGGGGGGTCACCCTGGTGGAGGCCTCGGGCTATCCCGTGCACATGGAAGGCAGTACCGCCGTCATCCGTCCCGGCAGCCTGGCCGAAGGCGCCACCCGCACCCTGCACCTGAATCTCCAGGCCGCCACGGACCAGCCGGCAGCCTTCGAGATCGGTCCCGTGGCCGTGCAGTATGGCCCCAAAGAGGCCCAGCGCACCCTGCGCCTGGCCCAGCCCCTGGTGGTGGCCTGCGTGGAGAGCCCTGCCGAAGCTGAAGCCTCCATCGACAAGGACACCTGGGAGCGCAAGGTGTTGGTGGATGACTACAACAAACTCAAGGACACGGTGGCGACCAAGGTCCGCGAGGGCGACGCCGCCGGGGCCCGTCAGGCCATCGATGCTTATGTGCAGACCCAGCAGACGGCCAACCAGGCCGTGGGGTCCGAGCGGATACAGGACAATATCGAAAAGGACGTGCCGGCACTGCAACGGCAGGTGGAAGAAACACTGGCAGCCCCGCCCGCCGCGCGTCCCGCACTGCAAAACCGCATGGCCAAGTCCATGCAATATGAAAGCTACAGCGGCCGGCGCGACAAGTAGTCCAGCAGAATCTGCACCATACGCCGGTGGGGCCTGCAAGTTGCGCGGGCTCCCCGGCCCCCGGCGGTCTACGGCAGCGCAGATTGCCGTTTTTTCACGTGCCACCGGTGCAGAAAAAAGGCACAAAGCCCTGGGTGCGGCCCTTGGCATTTTGATAAAGAAAGTGTAGAGAGAATCTACAGTTGATGGGGCAGGAGCACCCCACCCACCATGGCGACCCTTCGCCCCGCCTTCCGCTTTCGGCGGGGAAGGCCATTTTTTCGACATCACGGTCCATGAATATGGAATCTTGGCGGCAGTATATTCCTGCGGCAGCGCAGATGCTTCGTGAGGCACGGTGTTGCGTGGCATTGACTGGCGCCGGCATCTCCGTGGCCAGCGGCATCCCTGATTTCCGCAGCCCTGGCGGGTTGTGGACCCGGCACGACCCCATGCGCGTGGCCACCCTGCAGGCCCTGCAGCGCGAGCCCCGCCGGGTGTGGGAATTTCTCCTGGACGCCAATCAGGGATTCGACGCCGCCCGCCCCAATCCTGCCCACACCGCCCTGGCCAGCCTGGAAGCGGCAGGCAGGGTGCAGGCCGTGATTACCCAAAACATCGACGGCCTGCACACCGCGGCTGGCTCCCGCAGGGTGGTGGAATTCCATGGCAATGCCCGCCGGTATTATTGCATGGCCTGCAAGACGCCCCACCCCGCCCAGGAGGCCGCCACCCTGACGCGGGAGGCCCTCCCCTGGACCTGCCGCTGCGGGGGCGTGGTGCGGCCGGACATCGTCTTTTTTGGCGAACACATCCCCCCGCAGGCCCTGGCCACGTCCATGGCCCTGACCCGGCAGGCCGACCTGCTCCTCATTATCGGCACGTCGGGTGAGGTGGCGCCGGCCAGTCAGCTGCCGTGGGAAGTGAAGAGCCACGGTGGTCGGGTCATTGAACTCAATGCTGGCGACAGCCTGTTCGGCGCCCTGCCGGACTTGGTGTTGCGCGCCAGGGCCGAGGAGGCCCTGCCCGCCCTCGCCGCGCTTGTCCTCAATGCGACGCAGCACGATTTGCAGCATGCCACAGTGGCATCGGAGAGACCGCAATGAACGAAATGGGTTATTTGGAGATTCTGGGACAGGCCACCCTGGTGGTCAAACTGGTCATCGTGTTGCTGGTGGTCATGTCCCTGATCAGCTGGACCATCATCTTCACCAAAATTTTCATGCTCAAGGGCGCCAAGCGCCGCGCCGTGCGCGACATGGGCGCCTTTCAGGAAGCGCGCAGCCTGCACATGGCCATCGAGCGCATGGGGCTGGACTCCTTTTCCCCGGCCTACCGCGTGGCCGTGGAGGGCGTGAATGAGTTAAACCGGTTCGAGGAATACGAATCCCCGGACAAGGGGCAGGTGGAAACCGTGGTGGAAAACCTGCGCCGGGCCTTGCGGCACGGCGTCTCCAACGAGGTGAACCGCCTCACGGCCTCCCTCTCCTTCCTGGCCACCTGCGCCAGCTCTGCACCGTTCATCGGCCTGTTTGGCACGGTGTGGGGCATCATGCATTCCTTCCATTCCATCGGTAAGCAGGGTGCAGCCTCCCTGGCCACGGTGGCCCCCGGCATTTCCGAGGCCCTCATCGCCACGGCCATCGGGCTGCTGGTGGCCATTCCCGCTGCGGTTGCATACAACTATTTCAATGGGTTGATCAGCCATCTGGAGGCCGAACTGGTCAACTTTGCTGGCGTGTTCCTGAACCGGGTCCAGCGCGAGCTGCCCAGCATGGCCCAGGCCTAGCCCGCATTGTTTTTAAGGAAGGAACTCGTATGGGCATAAGTACAGGCAACGGCGGCCGCAACGGCATGATGGCAGAAATCAATGTGACTCCCTTTGTGGACGTCATGCTGGTGCTGCTCATCATCTTCATGGTCACCGCCCCCATGATGACCCAGGGCCTGGACGTGGACCTGCCCCAAACACGCAAGGTGGACGTGCTGCCTTCGGACGTGGAGCACCTGGTGCTGACCATCAGCAAGGATGGCGCCATGATGCTGGACAAGTACAAGACCGATATCAGCACCCTCCAGGCCCAGGTGAAGCAAAACGTGGTGGCGGCCAAGAAACAGCTGTTCCTCAAGGCAGATAAGGATGTGCCCTACGGGCTGGTGGTGCAAGCCATGTCTGAAATCCGCCTGGCCGGCGTGGAAAAACTGGGCGTGGTGGCGGAACAGGCGGAATTGCCCGCCGCGAAGACGCCCCTGGCACCCCCACCAGCCACCCCTGCGGGCGCCAAGCCCAAGCAGTAACCGAGACGTTAGATGCCTGTATCGCGTTGGACAAGTCTGGCCGCCTCCATGGCCATCCACCTGCTGGTGGTGTTGCTCGTGCTTTTTGGTCCGTCCATGAGCACGCCGCCGCCCTTTGACCCCAAAAACGTGGTCATGCTGGATATGGTGGGCGACCCCTCCAAGCCCGCCGGCCCGGATATCGACGGCAGGACTATGGCTGGCGACCCTTCCAAGCCTTCGGCGGCTCCGGCCAAGGTTGACCAGGGTGCGCCGCCGCCACCGCCCAAGGGCGATCCCGACGCAGGCACCCCGGTCAAGGAACCCGAGCCCAAACCCGAGCCGCCCAAGCCGGATCCGCCTAAGCCTGAGCCAGCCAAGCCGGAACCGGCAAAGCCCGTGGAGCAGCCCAAACCCGAGCCGCCCAAGCCCGTGGAGCAGCCAAAGCCCACGCCGCCGGTGCCGGACAAGGCCACGCCCATTGCCGATAAAACCGAGCCCAAGAAGCCCGAGCCCAAGCCCGAGGACAAGAAGCCCGAGCCCAAAAAGCCGGACCCCAAACCGGCCACGGCGCAAAAGCCCCCGGCCAAGCCGGACCCCAAGGCGGCAGACACGGCCAAGAAACCGGATGCCAAGGCCACGGAAACGACCAAGAAGCCTGACCCCAAGGCCACGGAAACGACCAAGAAGCCTGACCCCAAGGCCACGGAAGTTGCCAAAAAGCCCGATCCCATGGCTGGCCAGGGACAGCAGGGCACCAAACCCGGCGCCAAGGGCCAGGCCAAGGGCGACCCCAACGCCAAGGCCCTTTCCGATGCCCTGCGCGAGGTAGCAGCCCAGGCCAAAACCGCGGAAGGCGATGCCGTGGGCGATGCCCTGGCCGAGCTGCAGGGAACACGCTCCGGTACAGGCTTTGCCCGGGACGGCACCGGCGGCGCCGGCGGCGATGGTCGCGGCGGCGGGGGCGGCGTGTCTCCGGAGCTTGCCTATGCGCAGTACGTGTCCCGCGTGGTCAAGGGCTTCTGGATGCTGCCGCCCACGGTGGATTCGCGCATGAACGTGCAGACCGAGGTGGTTGTTTCCATCGATGCCACGGGGAAAATTTACAATTTCCAGGTCAAGACGCCTTCTGGCCGCGGGGATTTCGATTCCTCGGCCCTGCAGGCCCTGACCAAGACCCAGCTGGAAGCGCAACTGACGGCCCCGCCCACCCGGCGCAACATCACCTTCAGCATCACCTTTAACGCCCGGGAGCAGACGTCATGAACCGCGTCCTTCCTGCAGCCGGGCGTGCAGGCTGGCTGATGGTGGTGGTGCTCCTCGCATTCAGTGGAACCGTCATGGCCCAGCCACCGGCCCCTGCTGATGAGGCCGCGGTGCCGGCCACGGCCGAAGAGATGCAGGTGGCCTGGGCGGCGCAGATCTCCGAGCGCATCAAGCAGCACTGGAAGGTGCCCGGTGGTGTGGATCCGGCCGGTGTGGCGCTGGTGACGCGAGTGCGGCTGCAGTTCGATGCCAGCGGCGCCCTGACATCCTATGCCCTGTCGCGATCTTCCCAGCATGCGGCCTTTGACGAGGCCGCCCTCAACGCCGTGGCCCTGGGCACGGCTAATGCCCAGTTCGGCCCGTCCCCCACGCACGCAGCATTTTCGTTCAGCATAGATTTCAACTCCAAGGAGCAGCCGCGGTGAGCGTCTCCCCCCTGTCCCACACCATCTTCTGCGTTCCGCATCGGCTGCGCCGGCTGGCAGTCGTGTTGCTGTTCGTGACGGCCGTGTGGCCCTCCCTGGGCTACGGACAGACTGCCAACGGCATGATCAACGTCACCATCACCGGGTCTGGCCAGGGGAGGTTCAAGATGGCGTTGGCCCAGCCCATTGGCGGCGACCCGGCCATGGCTTCCCAATTGCAGGAACTGATGCGCCAGAACCTAGCCATCCTGCCCATCGTGGACCTGCTGCCCGATGCCGCCATCCTGGGGGGCACGGCCCTGAATGCTTACCAGGGTGATGCCATTGATTTCCACCGCTTCCAACTGGCCGGAGCCAACTATGTGGTGACCACCGGCTGGCCGGCTCCGGGCACGGTGGAATTGCGTATTTACGACGCCTTCAGCCGCGCCCTGCTGGTGGGTAAGCAGTTCACCGGCTTGGCCGCCGCCACCCTGCCCAAGGTAGCGGATCGATTCTGCGGCAGCTGGCTGGAATCCCTCCACCTTTCCGGTGATCTGTTCCGGGCGTCCCTGGCGTTCGTGGCAGCGGGCACCAACCGCAACGTCTTTGCCGCGCGACCAACCGGACGGGACAAGCGCCAGATTACCAACCTCAATGGCCAGTGCATGAGTCCGGCCTGGTCTCCCGATGCGCGCAGCATTGCCTTTACGCATTTGTCTAACCGTTACAACTCCCTGGGCGTGTGGTCCGGGGGGCAGGTGCGCACCCAGCGCTACCCCGGCAACCTGGTCATTGGTCCGTTTTACCTGGCCAGCGGGCAGCTGGTGGCCTCCATCGCCGTCAAGCCTTCCCCTGGCATCTACCTGCTGGGCAGCAATCTGCAGCCCGCGCAGACCCTGGTGGAAGACAATTCCATCAACACCTCCCCCCGGTTCGACCGCTCGGGCTCCCGCATGGTCTTCGTCTCCGACCGCTACGGCAGCCCGCAGATCATGCTTCGAGACGGGAGCGGCATCCGCCGGCTGACCACGGGGGGCTGGAATACGGATCCCACCATCAGCCCCGACGGCACCATGGTGGCCTTTACCCGCCAGACCGGCGGCGGGCACCGGCTGTTCCGCATCGATCTGACCACCGGGATGGAAACGCAGATCAGCTTCGGCCCAGGATCGGATGAACAGCCCGCGTTTTTGACAGACAGCTACTTTGTGGCCTTCACCTCCAGCCGTGCAGGTGCCAAGCAGTTGTACCTGACCACCAAGGACGGCCTGGAGCCCAAGCCCCTGCCCCTGGGCGGGGCCACGTTCCCGGCCTGGGGACTGACGGAGGCTCCGTAAAGGCCACTGAGGCAAGGTAGTGAAAGGCTATTGACTGATGAATCAAAGCGCTATACCACTCGCCATCTTTTTGCGCTGCAGACGGCACCTGCGTGCTGCGGGAACGTTCCCGGCGCCAACTCGCCAACTGGCTGCTCTGCGCGAGGTCAATCTCAACCCCCCATTCATTTGGACGCGCATTCGCGTAGGAGGAAGGAACATGTCCGTAACCCGCATGTTGCAACTGGCTCTGCTTTGTGCTTTGGTGCTGGTGGCCGCCGTAGGCTGCAGCAAGAAGCCCATGACCGATCCCGCCGGCGCTGGCGGCGGTGGCTACGACCCCGCCCTGGATGCCGCCCGTTCGCTGTCTGAAAGCGAACGGGTGATTCTGGATGAAAAGGTCTACTTTGCCTTTGACAGCTACGAGCTGAACGCCGCCGCCCAGGCCGTCCTGCAGCGCAAGGCCCAGCTCATCCGCAGCAAGCCCACCCTGAAGGTGCTCATCGAAGGCCACTGCGACGAGCGCGGCACCCAGGAATACAACATCGCCCTTGGCAACCGCCGCGCCCAGGCCGTCCAGCGCTACCTGATGAACATGGGCGTGCCAGCCATGCAGCTGGAAACCATCAGCTATGGTGAAGAACGCCCCGCCGCCATGGGCCACAACGAAAACGCCTGGGCGCAGAACCGTCGCGCCGAATTCAAGGCTGTCTGGGGCGCCATCCAGTAGACATCGTGTCTGCTGAACATGCGCAGCGATTCATTCCGCGCTGCCGGGGCTGGCGGTCCCGGCAGCGCTTTTTTTTGCGCGGGGCGCATCACACGGCACGAGGTATCCCTACACGATATCCTTGCCCGTGGTGGTCAGGTTGAGCTTGCCGTGCTTGACGCCCTTGGTGGAGATGAGCTTCTGCCCCAGGGCCTGCACATCCTTGCCAGGACCTTTAAGGATGAGCACTTCCAGACAGTTGTCGTGATCCAGGTGGGCATGGATGGTGGAAATGATCACATCGTGGTGATCATGCTGCAGTTCCGTCAGGCGCTGGGCAAGGTCGCTCTTGTGGTGATCGTAGACCAGGGTGAGGGTGCCAGCCACCACGTTGTCTGTGTCTTCCCATTCCTTTTGCACCAGCGTATTGCGAATGAGGTCCCGGATGGCTTCGGACCGTGTCTGGTAGCAGCGTTCCTCACAGAGCGCGTCAAACTTTTCCAGCAAGTCCGAATCCAGGGAAACGCCGAAACGGATGGTCTGTCCCATGCTGCATCCTTCACAAAAGTTACGGTGTCGGGGGCGACGCCATGGTCCATTCGGGTGCCGGGGCATACGGTAGCATCAATCCGCACACGTTTCAGCAAAAAAAATCCGCCCGGCGTGCTACTGGCAAACCGGGCGGCAAGTAAGGATCGCGGAAACTGCAGATAGGTTACAGGGAAGTCCGCTCCTCCATGCTGCGCACGGAAGCCAGCAGGGCCGCCGTGGGCCCGGAGATGACATAGGCCATGACCAGGGAGAAGGACACCAGCCACGTCCGCATGCCCAGCAAATACGCCACACCGGCCACGGCCATGGTCCAACGTGCCGGATGCGCTCGTAGTTGGGCACGGATGAGGGCGGGATTCTTCAGGGAGAGATACGGCACCCGGCTGATCATCAGCAGGCCCAGCAGCAGGCACAGCACCAGGCAGAAGCCCGGCAGCAGCTGCGTCACCTGCTCCCCGAGTTCAATGCTGTGCCAGAACAGGCACAGGGTAGCCAGGGCCAGGGCCGTGGAGGGGATGGGCAGCCCGGTAAAATGGGAGGATTTGCCCGTGCCGGACTGCTGCACGTTGAAACGCGCCAGGCGGTACACACCGCATGCCACGACTGCAAAGGCACCCAGGGCCCCCACCCTGCCGAAGGCATGCAGCTGCCATTTGAACAGCAGGATGGACGGCAACACGCCAAAGGCCACCACGTCCACCAGGGAATCCAGTTGTGCGCCCAGGGGGCTGGTGGATCGGGTCAGGCGGGCCAGGTTGCCATCAATGCCGTCCAGGAAAAAACACAACAGAATGGCCAGGGCGGCGTGCTCAAACCGGCCGTCCATGACCATCAAAATGCCGGCAAAGCCGCTGCACAGGCTGGTCATGGTCACCAGATTCGGCAGGTGGGCCAGCCATCCGGAAGCAGCAGGCTTGGGGCCGCCGCAGGCCGTGGGCCTCGGCTCCGTGGCCTGTCTTGGCTCGCGCGCGTTCATCTCGGGCATGGCATCCTCCCCCCTTACCCAGTTGTCTCGTCACGTGCCGGGGCCGCCGTGGGCACCGCAAGCACG
>JAIWOE010000118.1 GCA_020217165.1 Desulfovibrio sp.
GACTACGAACTGCTGGAACTGCTGTTAACCTATGTCCTGCCCCGACGGGACACTAAACCCATCGCCAAGGCCATGCTGGCCCGCCTGGGCACCATGGCTGATGTCCTGGCCGCTCAGCCCGAGGACCTGCGCCGCGTGGAGGGCCTGGGCCAGGGCACGGAACTGTTCTGGAAACTGCTGCAGGAGTGCCGCGCCCGGGCGGACCAGCAACCACCCAGGGCCCGCATTCCCCTGAGTCATCCCTCCGTGGTGGCCAACATGGCCATGAGCCGCCTGGGCGCCCTGAAGGCCGAGGAATTCTGGGTGGCCCTGGTGGATGCCAAGCTGCGACTCATCAGCTGGGAGCAGGTGAGCAAGGGCACCGTGGGGCATGCGCCGGTCTATGTGCGGGAGGTGCTCAAGCTGGGCCTGGAACGCCAGGCGTATGGCATCTTCCTGGTCCACAATCACCCCGGGGGCGACCCCCGGCCCTCGCGGGAAGACATCGCCATTACCCAGGAGCTGCTCCAGGGCGCCCAGGCCGTGGGCCTGCAGGTGCTGGATCACCTCATTGTCACCCAGAACGACTATTGCAGTCTGCAGCAGGAAGGGTTGCTGTAAGACTGCCCAGGGAGCACGCCATGCCCGCACGCCGTTGCCTTGTCTCCGGTTTGGTTCAAGGGGTCGCCTTCCGCTGGTTCACCAAGGAAACGGCGCAACGCCTGGGTCTGGCGGGCTGGGTGCGCAATCTCCCCGACGGCCGGGTGGAGGCCTTGCTGCAAGGCTCAGACGAGGCCCTGGCCCTGGCCCTGAGCGCCCTGCAAACAGGCCCGCCCCATGCCCGGGTGACGGCCGTGGCCTGCCGGGATGTGCCAGAAGACCCCTCCCTGCGCGGATTTGCCGTCCTGCGCTGAGTCCACGCGCTGTTTTCGCCGTTTTTTACTCCCTGCTATGGACAGATGCCCCTGCGATGCATACAAAAGGCGTTGCATCGGCCCGTCCGCTCCGGATTTCGACGGGTCGCATGCCATTAGCCCTGTTTTGATCCGGCGAGGAGCCAACCATGAGTCAGGACCATCCCATCACCACCAACGACCCCGATCTCTCCGAACAGCCCCTGGGCGGCCTCCAGGAAGTGCCCCTGGAAATGCCGGTGCTGCCGGTGCGGGATATCGTTATTTTCACGTACATGATTTTGCCCCTGTTCGTGGGGCGCGACAAAAGCGTGGCCGCGGTGAACGAGGCGCTGAACACCCACCGCTATCTGCTGGTGCTCTCCCAGCGCGATGAGCAGGTGGACGAGCCCGGCCCGGAAGATATGTACACCGTGGGCACGGTGTGCCAGATCATGCGCATGCTCAAAATGCCCGACGGCCGGCTCAAGGTGCTGGTGCAGGGCGTGACCCGAGCCAGGGTGGAGGAGTTTTCCCAGCAGGAAACCTTCACCTCGGCGCGCATTTCCCTGTTGGAAGAGCCGGACATCAAGGAACTTTCCCTGGAGCACGTGGCCCTCATGCGGGCAGCCCGCGAGCAAAGCGAGAAAATCCTCTCCCTGCGCGGCATCGCCCCCGCAGACATCATGGGCGTGCTCAATAGCGTGAACGAGCCCGGCCGCCTGGCTGATCTGGTGGCCTCCAACCTGCGCATGAAGGTGGACGAGGCCCAGCAGATCCTTGAAGCCCGTGACCCCCTGGACCGCCTGCATCTGGTGAACACCCAGCTGGCCCGGGAACTGGAGCTGGCCGCCATGCAGGCCAAGATCCAGACCAGTGCCCGCGAAGGCATGGACAAGGCCCAGAAGGACTACTACCTGCGCGAACAGCTCAAGGCCATTCGCAAGGAACTGGGCGAGATGGAGGGTGAAAACGAGGAGCTGGAAGAACTGGCCCGGGCCCTGGAAAAGGCCGGCCTGCCCAAGGAAGTGAAGGCCGAGGCCGACAAGCAGCTCAAGCGCCTCTCCACCATGCACAGCGAATCCTCCGAGGCCTCCGTCATTCGTACCTATCTGGAATGGCTGGTGGAATTGCCCTGGAAGAAGCAGAGCCGCGACCGCCTGGACATCAAGGAAGCCAAGCGCATCCTCAACGAAGACCACTTCGGGCTGGACAAGGTCAAGGACCGCATCCTGGAGTACCTCTCGGTCCGCAAGCTCAACCCCAAGATGAAGGGCCCCATCCTGTGTTTCGTGGGGCCTCCCGGTGTGGGCAAAACCTCCCTGGGCCGGTCCATCGCGCGGTCCCTGGGGCGGCAGTTCCACCGCATGTCCCTGGGCGGCATGCGGGACGAGGCGGAAATCCGCGGCCATCGCCGCACGTACATCGGGGCCATGCCCGGGCGCATCATCCAGGCCATCAAGCAGGCAAAAACCAAAAATCCGGTCATCATGCTTGATGAAATCGACAAGGTGGGCACGGACTTCCGCGGTGATCCCTCCTCGGCCCTGCTGGAGGTGCTGGATCCGGAACAGAACTTCAGCTTCCAGGACCATTACCTCAACGTGCCCTTCGACCTCTCCAAGGTCATGTTCATCTGCACGGCCAACCAGCTGGACACCATCCCCTCCGCCCTCATGGACCGCATGGAGATCATCCGCATCCCCGGCTACACCATGCAGGAAAAACTCAAGATTGCCCGCAAGTACCTCATCCCCCGGCAGGCCAGGGAAAACGGGCTGACCGTGAAGGAAGTGGAAATTTCCGACGCGGTGCTCCAGCAAATCGTCAAGGAGTACACCCGCGAGGCAGGGCTGAGGAACCTGGAGCGCGAGGTTGGGGCCGTCTTCCGCAAGCTGGCCCGCAAAAAGGCCGAGGGCGAGGGCGGGCCCTTCAAGGTCACCAGCCAGAGCGTGCGCAAGCTGCTGGGCATTCCCCGCTACACGGACGAAAAGGCCGAGACAGACCTGCCCCCCGGCGTGTCCCTGGGCCTGGCCTGGACCCCGTACGGTGGCGAGATTCTGCACATCGAAGCCACCACCATGGCCGGCAAGGGCAAGCTGACCCTCACCGGCCAGCTGGGGGATGTGATGAAGGAATCCGCCCAGGCGGCCCTGTCCTATGCCCGCGGCCATGCCAGGGAACTGGGCATCGACCCCGACTTCCCGGACAAGGTGGACATCCACATCCACGTGCCAGCCGGCGCCACGCCCAAGGACGGCCCCTCTGCCGGCATCGCCCTGGTGGGCGCCCTGGTGAGCGCCCTTTCCAACCGGCCCCTGAACGGCAACCTGGCCATGACCGGTGAGATCACCCTGCGCGGACGGGTGCTGCCCGTGGGCGGCATCAAGGAAAAAATCCTCGCCGCCGTGGCCCAGGGCCTGGCCCACGTGGCCATCCCCAAGGAGAACATCAAGGATCTGGAAGATATTCCTGCCGAACTGCGCAGGAAAATCACCGTGCATCCCCTGGAACGCATCGGCGATGTGTGGCCCCTGGCCCTCACCGAGCCAGCCCCAACCACGGCGACCCCCACGGCCACACCCACGGCCCCGGAACAGGAATCCACCCTCGCCTGAACCATCCCCGGCCCGCGCGTCCTCCCTGGCATCCCCGGGACGGCGTACGGGCCGGCCACCACCATCCATGCTCCTCTACTCCAACGCCACCACCAGCCGGGACGATGCCGGCTTTCTCCTGGATGTGGACATCAAGCTGGTCTGCAACTTCCGCCATGCCGGCAGGCTGACGGCACGCAAGCGCGAGGGGGTCATCGATTGCATTGAATATTATGTGGAAGACGCTCGCAGCGAGCGCCGCACCTGGGGGCCATTCTGCTTCATTGAGCATAGCATTGCTCCGGAAACAGGAGCCTTGCAGGGATCGGGTGTGTACTTTTTCCTGGTCAATGCCAAGATAGCCTATGTGGGCCACTGTGAGGACTTTGCCCGGCGCCTGCAGGACTACTGCGAAATTCCCAAGGGCCTGTGCAACGCCCCGCAGCATCAATCCATCTGCCGCATGAACACCATGCTGTACCGCGCCTTCCAGCGTCGGGACATGGTGCATTGCTTCTTCTACCCCTGCCCCGCAGTGGAAACTCCCCTGGTACAGGGTCTCCTGGTGGACATCGTCAAGCCGTCCTGGAACACTCTGCAATGACATCCGCACCCTGGGACGAAGCCGCCCTCAAGCGCGTGCATCCGTTTTACGGCTGCGTCACCGGCCAGGCCCTGTTCTACCTGCTCCAGGAACACGATTTGCCCGAGGCATACATCCAGGCGCTCCTGGACCAGTTCGAGGCCGGTAAAGCCGTGCTGGTGGACCTGCTGAACCACCCCCCGGCGGCGGTGCGACTGCGTGCGGCTCCCAATGCGTGCCAGCACTGCGCCGCCCTGGACGGCCTGACCCTGCCGGGCAATCATCCCCGGCTCGTCGCCCTGCTCCCGCCCTACGGCCTGGGCTGCCGCCTGCGAGTGGAGGCGGCAGCCGTGGAGGACGCAGCCGGCGCGGCGGCCCTCGCCTCCTTGGAGACCGAGCCCGCCATTCCCCGTCCGCATCCCCTGTGCTGCGCCCTGGACCTGCACGACAGCCCTTGAAGAGAGGTATCAGGAATCTCCTTCCCCCGGTGCCTTGCCTTCACACTCCTCATACGTCTCACATGGCGCCCACGGGCTTCTCGGCCATGCCGCAATAGCCCAGGTCGTCTTCCTGGCGGTGCTCGGGGTGTTTCCAGCGGAACATCATGCACTGGCTGCCCAGGCAGAACTTCAACTTGTTGTCCGTGGTGGTCAGGAACGGGCAATACTTGAAGCGCGCATCCTTTTCCGGCAACAGCATGTGGCTCCTCCTTGCTTGCCTGCATGATGGCCTGCCTTGGGGGTGCTGGCAAGGCAAATTGGTGGCACGCGTATTGCTTATTCGATGGCAAACCCAAGCCGCCCCTGCGGAAAGGAGCCTGCCATGCGCGCAGCCATTATTGCCATCACTGCTTTTTTGTTCATGTTTCCCACGTCCGTTCGCGCGCAGCAGTTCCGCGTGCAGCTGGGATTGTACCGTCAGGAAGCCGCCGCCGTGGAAGGCTGGCAGGCACTGAAGCTCCGGTTCCCCGACTTGTTGGAGGGGTGCATGCCGGAGCTGGAACAGGTCCACACCGAAGCCGGCCCCTTGCTGCGGCTGGCGGTGTTCCTGGAAGATGCCGAGCTGGTCCGCACCCTGGAGCAGGCCCTGCAGCAGGATGCCGCCACCATGGAGGCCGAAGCCGAAGGGGCGCGGCGGCCCAGGCTCTCTTCCAGCGGACAGTTCACGGTCACCGCCGGCGGCGTACCCGGGCAGAATGCCGGGTTCGTCTTTGGCCAGGATCGTTTCTACGTGGGCCTGCGGACCGATGCCGGCCGCGTGACCTTCACTCCTGGCGTGGCCTCCAACCTGGAGGGCGACGCCGGTCCCTACGCCGGCTTGGAAGTGCGCTGGTAGTTTTTTTTCGCAGCCCCCTAAAGATATCCCTGGGGTATTCCGATAAGCCAGATGAACAGGTTGAATAGACTCTCGGGAAGGTGACACATGAATGGTCTTACAGCACCGGGCGGCATGGGCGGCATTCCCCAGGCGATGGATGCGCAGGCCTTGCAGGCAGCAACCCTGACGCAGCGCAACGCACAGCATGCGCAGTTGGCACCGCAGTCCCAACTGCGACTCTCGGGGGACGCCGGGCAGGCCCTGGAAACGCGTCTGCAAGGACGATCCGTTCCCGGACTGGGAGAGCACCTGAACCTGATGGTCTGATCAATCCAGAGACAGCCGCTCCTCCTTGAGGCGGCTCCGCGGCGGCCCGCGCTGTGCAACGGCCGCATCGCCCCCGGAATCGGGCAGGGTTCCGGGGGCTTTTTGCGTCCGCGGTCCCGGGCGCCCTGCCGGTTCTGTTCGCGCCTCCCGGGCAGCCCATGACCGGCCAACGGCCGGTTTGCCCCGGTGAACGGCGGTCCCGCCCGTCCCTTCTCTCGCCAGTGGCCACGCCCAACGGCATTGATTTGCCCTGATATTCCACCATTCGCCGTTCACAGGCCGCCATGCGGCGTCCGTCCGGTATCCGCGTGCAACGCTCCCCAAACCTGATACGGTGTGTCCATGAAACTGAGGGCGGCACCGCCTTGCCCTCGCAATCGACAGGAGCACCCCATGCACGACCCGCAGAACGCACGCGCCATGCAGGCCTACTGGAAAACCAACGTCAGGTACATGACTGTCTTGCTGGCCATTTGGGCAACCGTCTCGTACCTGTGCGGCATCGTCTTTGTTCGTGAACTCAATACTGTGCACCTTGGCGGGTTCCCCCTGGGCTTCTGGTTTGCGCAGCAGGGTTCCATTTACGTCTTCATCCTACTGATTCTTGTCTACTTCCTGCTGATGGATCGCCTGGACAAACGGTTTGACGTGCACGAATAACAGAGCGAGGACGAAGCGATGTCTATCCAGACTTGGACATATATCATTGTGGGGATCACCTTCTCGCTGTACCTGGGCATTGCCTGGGCCTCCCGCGTGAAGGACACCAAGGGATTTTACGTGGCTGGCGGCGGGGTGCCGCCCATTGCCAACGGCCTGGCTACCGCTGCGGACTGGATGAGCGCGGCCAGCTTTTTGTCCATGGCCGGGCTCATCAGCTTCATGGGCTATTCTGGCTGCATTTACCTCATGGGCTGGACCGGCGGCTACGTGTTGCTGGCCCTGCTCCTGGCGCCGTACCTGCGCAAGTTCGGCAAGTTTACCGTGCCAGACTTTGTGGGCGACCGCTACTACTCCACCGCCGCCCGGGTGGTGGCCTTGGTGTGCGCCATTTTCGTGTCCTTCACCTATGTGGCCGGCCAGATGCGGGGCGTGGGCATCGTGTTCTCGCGCTTCCTGGGCGTGGACGTGGAAACCGGCGTGATCATCGGCATGGTCATCGTGTTTCTGTATTCGGGACTGGGGGGCATGAAGGGCATCACCTGGACGCAGGTGGCGCAGTACTGCGTGCTCATCCTGGCCTTCATCATCCCGGCCATCGCCATTTCCATGAAGATCACCGGCTCTCCCGTGCCGCAGCTGGGTTTTGGCGGCACCGTGGCCGAAGGCCCCCATGCCGGCCGCTTTTTGCTGGAAACCCTGGACCACATCAACACGGATCTTGGCTTTGCGGCATACACCCAGGCCTTTGGACCGGGCTCCAAATCCATGATTGATGTGCTGGCCATGACCCTGTGCCTCATGGCTGGCACCGCGGGGCTGCCCCACGTGATCATCCGGTTCTATACAGTGCCCAGCGTGCGCGGGGCGCGCATTTCCGCCTTTTATGCGCTGCTGTTCATTGGCATCCTGTACACCACGGCCCCGGCCGTTGCCGGCTTTGCGCGGTACAACTTCGTGGATTCCTTGAACAACAAGCCGTATACCACCGTGCCCTCCTGGTTCAAGAACTGGGAATCCACGGGGCTGGTGGCCTGGGTGGACAAGAATGGCGATGGCGTGATGCAATACCGCGCCGGCGCCCCCTTTGCGGGCAAACCGGCCTTTACGGGCCAAAAGGGCGACCTGGGGCAGATGCTGGTTTCCAACACGCCCACGGACAATGCCAATGAACTGTATGTGGATGCGGACATCATGGTGCTGGCCAACCCGGAAATCGCCAACCTGCCGCCGTGGGTGGTGGCCCTGGTGGCCGCCGGCGGCCTGGCTGCGGCCCTCTCCACGGCGTCCGGCCTGCTGCTGGTCATCGCTTCGTCCATCTCCCACGACCTCTACTACCGCATCATCAACCGCAAGGCCACGGAACGCCAGCGGCTGCTGCTGGGGCGCATCATGATCGGGGTGGCCGTGATCATCGCCGGGCTGTTCGGCATCTACCCGCCGGGCTTCGTGGCCCAGGTGGTGGCCTTGGCCTTCGGCCTGGCGTCCTCGTCCTTCTTCCCCATCCTGCTCCTGGGCATCTTCTGGAAGAAGGCCAACAAGGCCGGGGCCATCAGCGGCATGGTGGCCGGCATGGGCTTCACCCTGCTGTACATCATCCAGACCAAGTTCATGGGCATGGCTCCGTGGTTCCTGGGGATCAGCCCCGAAGGCATCGGCGCCGTGGGCATGTGCGTGAACCTGGTGGTGACGGTGGCCGTCTCCCTGTGCACAGCACCCCCGCCCCAGGAGGTGCAGGACATGGTGGAATCCGTGCGCATTCCCCGCGGGGCTGGCGCGGCGGTGGATCACTAACCCACAGGGCACAAGAAAGGATCGGGGGGAGACATTCCCCCCGGTCCCCCTTTTTCGGGGAGGCTCCATGACAGACACCCACACCACGGACATGGTCCTGCAATTCCTGCGGGCCACCCTGCCCTTCAGCGAACTGCCCGAAGAAGCCCGCCGCGCCCTGGCCCGGCACACGGTGGTGGATTTTGCCCCCAAGGGCACCATGCTCCAGGAACAGGGCCTCACCCGCATCACGCATCTCATGCTGGTGCAGAAGGGCGGGGCCCGCGTGTTTTTGAAGGACGCAGACGGCCAGGAGCGGCTGCTGGACTGGCTTGGGGAAGGCGGCAGTGTGGGTGGGTTATCCATCTTTCAAGGTGGTGTGGCCCAGACCAGTGTGGTGACCGAGGAAGACACCTTCCTGCTGCTCATTCCGCGGGAGGTCTTTCTGGAACACGTGGAGCGCCACCCCCTGCTCTCCAGGTACTACCTGCAGCGCATGTCCGAAGAGTATGTTACCAAGGCCTTTGAATCACTGCGCATTCGAGGCAGCGGCCCCGAGACGGGCGGGCTGTATCTCTTCGGCTCCACCGTGGGGGATTTCATGCACGGTCCGCCGGTCACCGCACCCCTGGACGCCAGCATCCGGCAGGCCGCCCTGCGCATGATGGAGCATCGGGTGGGCTCCGTTCTGGTGGAGGACCCCTCCGGCGAGGCCGTGGGCATTGTCACGGATTCGGACCTGCGCAAGACCGTGGCCTTTGGCATGGATGGCGAGGCCCCGGTGGCGGTGATCATGACCTCCCCCGTGGAGCGGGTGGACTGGCGCGAAAGCGTCTTTGCCGCCTTGATGACCATGATGCGTCGCCAGATCCATCACCTGGCCGTCACCCGGGAGGGGCGGGTGGTGGGCATGATCACCTCCCACGACATCATGGTCCTGCAAGGCAAGTCCCCCATGGCCCTGTTCCGGGAAATCCTGGCCCAGCAGACCCCCGAAGGGTTGCATCCCCTGGGCCGGCGCATCCCCCTGGTGGCCCGCACCCTGGTGGAGGAAGGCGCCAAGGCCGGGCACGTCACCTCCCTGCTCAGCGTGCTCAACGACGCCCTGGCCGACCGGCTCCTGCAGCTGCTTTCCCGGCAACTGGGCCCCGCCCCCGTGGCCTGGTGCTGGCTGTTGCTGGGCAGTGAGGGACGCCGGGAGCAGACCCTGCGCACGGACCAGGACAACGCCCTGGTGCATGCGGACATCAAGGATGAGATCATCGCCAAGGCGGCGGCCATTTATTTTCAGGTGTTGGCGGAGCGGGCCCGGGATCATCTGGTGGCCTGCGGCTACCCGGCGTGCAAGGGGGATGTCATGGCTGCCAACCCCACTTGGCGGGTGAGCCTCTCCCAGTGGAAGACCGCCTTTGATCACTGGATAGACCAGCCCGGCCCCCAGGAGATCATGCGCGCCGCCATTTTCTTTGACGTGCGCGCCGGCTACGGCGAACAGGAGCTGGGCGAGGCCCTGCGCACGCATCTGGTGGAACGCTGCCCGCGGGAGGATGTGTTCCTGCGACACCTGGCAACCAACTGCCTGCAGGCCCGGCCGCCCTTGTCCTTCTTTCGCGGCTTTCTGGTGGAAAAGGACGGCGCCCGCAAGAACACCCTGGACATCAAGGCCAAGGGCGCCGTGCCCATGGTGGACTTTGCCCGCGCCCTGGCCCTGCGCGCAGGCCTTCGGGAAACCAACACCTTTTCCCGCCTCAAGCTGCTCACCAGCCTGGGGCATGTCCCGGCAGACCTGGGCCGCGAGGCCCTGGAGGCCTACGAATTCATGATGCAGGTGCGTCTGGTGCACCAATTGGAACAACAGGAAGCCGGGCAGGAACCGGACAACCGCATTGCGCCGGACAGCCTCTCGGATCTGGAAAAACGCACCCTCAAGCAGAGTTTTCAGATTGTCAGCCAGGTGCAGGCACATCTGAAAGAGGAATTTCGGCTGCACATCGCCTGATCACTACCTGCAGCACGGGAGACGAGCATGCACACCCTGTCCTTTGCCCACTCACTGGTCTCGGCCTGCCCCTTTCTGCAGCGGCTGTTTGGAGAACGCCACACGCATCCGGCCATCCTGGCCAACAACGCCATCTTCCGAAGCCTGGACCAGAACCGGCCCATCGAGGAGTACGACTTTGTGGTGCTGGATACGGAACTCACCGGCTTTTCCGTGGCCGAGGATGCCATCGTCTCCATCGGGGCCGTGCGCATCCGTGGCATGCGGCTGAACCCGGCGGATTCCTTCTTTGCCATGGTGGACCCCGGCCGCCCCCTGCCCAAGGCCTCCACCCTGGTGCACCGCATCACACCCCAGGCCGTGGAAGGACGACCCAGGCTGCAGGAGGTGCTGCCAGCCCTGGTGGAATATTGCAACGGCAGTCTCATTGTGGGGCACCACATCGGGCTGGACATGCGGTTTTTGAACCATGCCTGCTCCCGGTACCTGGGCGGCACCCTGGCCACCCCATGCTTGGACACCTTGAAGCTGGCCCAGGTGTACGAGGCCGAGCAGTGGGAAAACTATTACGACCGCTACCAAAGCAACGTCTCCTACCAGCTGGGGGACCTGGCCGTGCGCTATGGCCTGCCCCTGTTCGACCGGCACGACGCCCTGCAGGACGCCATGCAGACGGCATACTTGTTCCTGTATCTCGTGCGCAGTCTTCGACAAGGGGGCATTGCGACCCTGAAGGATCTGTATTTGAGCGGGCGAAGCTGGCGGTTTTATTTTTAAGAAGACAGCCCCCTGAATGGCCGTGATTGTGAATTTCAGCCCAAAGGCCCCTTGCACATCATCCCGACTGCCAGTAATGTTGTCTGCTACGCAAGAGGATGGGCTTCATGGGCAGATTGGCAATATCAGCACTGGCGCCAGGCATGGTCCTGGAGGCGGACATTCGGGACAAGTGCGGCCGCATGCTCCTGCGCGCCGGCGAGACCCTGACCGAACGCTCCCTGCGTGTGCTGCGCATCTGGGGGGTGACCGAAGCCCAGGTGCAGGGCCACGGGGAGGACCCCGCCGTCCTGACCGCCGGGGACAAGGAACTCGCCGCCCTGGATCCCTGCCTGGTGGAGGCTGCCCGTTGCCACGTGGCCCAGCGCTTCCGGCACATGAACGCCACCCTGCCCCCTGTCAGGGAATTGATGCGCGCTTCCATCCGCCGCGTGGCCATGCGTTACGTCATCACCGGCGTTCCGGCAGAAACGCCCCTGAGGGACATCAAGGGTGCGGGCACAGCCACGCCCAATGACTGGGTCAAGGTGGATCCGGCCCGTTTCATCCGCGACGACCTATCCCTGGGGTCCCTGCCGCAGATTTTTCAGCGTCTGGTCCAGATCATCAACGATGAAGACAGCTCTGCCGCAGACGTGGCGGAAGTCATCAATGCCGATACGGACCTCGCCGCCCGCGTGCTTCGCGTGGTCAATTCCCCGCTGTATGGCCTCTCCACCCGCATTGGCACGGTCTCGCGGGCCGTGGCCATTCTGGGCGGGGCGCAACTGGTCTCCCTGGCCATGGGTGTCTGCGTGGTCTCCACCTTCAAGGGCATTCCCGCCCGGGTGGTCAGCATGCGGGACTTCTGGCGGCACAGCCTGGCCTGCGCCGTGGGGGCGCGCCTGCTGGGCAGCATGTTGCGTCTGGCCAATTCCGAACGACTGTTTGTGGCCGGCCTGCTGCACGATATCGGCCGATTGGCCATGTACAAGCTCGCGCCGGAGCAGTCCCGCCAGGCCATTGCCCATGCCCACGCCGAGGGCATCCTGCTGCGCCCGGCGGAGTCGCGCTGCCTGGGCTTTACC
>JAIWOE010000119.1 GCA_020217165.1 Desulfovibrio sp.
GTGGAGAACCAGGCGCACCTGGAGGACAATTTTCCCATCTGGCTATGCATGGACTGGCGGGCCCCGGCCTTCCGCAAGGGCGTGTTTGATGTGGTTTGGGCGGGGGATGTGGTGTACGAGCACCGCTTCATCCCGCCGGTGGCGGATTTTCTGGACCGCGTGGTGGCGACCCAAGGCGTGGCCTGGATTGCCGAACCGGATCGCGCCGTGTACCGCCCCTTCATCGACGCCATGCATCGCCGCGGGTTCGACGCAACCAAGGCCTACGCCACCACCGTCAAGGCACGCAACTGGCCCGCCGCCGGCGTGCCCGCCAGCCTGTGGGAGTTCCGCCGCCGCTGAAGCACCGGCGCCTGCGGACGCCCCACACCGGGCCTGCCGCCGCGCAGTGTCTCGCAACATTTTACTTGTCTTGCCGCGGCCCATCCGATAAGAAGAGAAATTCCGTGGGGACGTAGCTCAGCTGGGAGAGCGGCGCGTTCGCAACGCGTAGGTCGAGGGTTCAAATCCCTTCGTCTCCACCACAATGGTCATCAAGGCCGTCCTGCAGTGTCCTGGGCAATCCAGAAAATCAAATGATTTCAAGGATTATGCTCCAGAAAGGCGCAGGGCGGCCTTTTTGCGTCCGTTGACATCCGGTAATTGTAGGGGCAGATCATGACCATTTGCCCCCGTAGGGGCATTTCATGGAAAATCCAGGAGGCCCCATGCCCCGCAAGGCCGTGCCCCTCAGCGATGCCAAGTTCGGGCCGCTAAGCCCCAGGACAAGCCCTACAAACTTTTCGACGGCCAAGGGCTGTATATCGAGATTTCCCCGGCCGGCGGCAAGCTCTGGCGCTGGAAATACTACTTCCAGGGCAAGGAGAAGCGGCTGGCCCTGGGCAAGTATCCGGCCGTGTCCATTGCCGCGGCCAGGGGCCTAGTGAAGGGGCATCAGGAGGTTCTGGGTAGGGGCATGGACCCCGCCCAAGAGCGCGTAGGGGCATCTGCATCCCCGGCGGCTCCCCTGTTTGAGGAAGTGGCCCGGGAGTGGTTTGAAAAATTTCAGCCCAAGTGGACGCAGGGGCATGCCGAGACCGTCCTGGCCCGTCTGACAAACAACGTCTTCCCCTATCTCAAGGATCGCCCCATCAGCACCATCACCGCCCCGGACCTGCTGCCCGTGTTGCGGCGCATCGAGGCCCGCGGGGCGATGGAGACGGCCCACCGCGTCCGGGGCATATTGTCGCAAATCTTCCGCTACGGCGTCGCCTGTTGCTATTGCGACCGCGACCCCGCCGCCGACCTGCGAAGCGCCCTTGCCCCTGCCGTGGTCAGGCCCATGGCCGCCTTCACCACCGCCAAGGATGTGGCTGGCCTGCTGCGGGCCATTGATGACTTTCAGGGTACGCCGGTGGTCCGCGCCGCCTTGCAGCTCGCTCCCTTGACCATGGTCCGGCCCGGCGAACTCCGACATGCCGAGTGGGCGGAGTTCTCGTTCGACATTACCGACGCCCCCACTTGGACCATACCGGCCAGCAAGATGAAGATGCGGCGCGACCACATTATCCCTCTCTCCCGACAGGCCGTGGCCATTCTGGTGGACCTCCTGCCCTTGACCGGGCACGGGCGATACGTGTTCCCATCGGCCCGCACGGCCTCCGGTTCCCCCAGTGAACGGCCCATGAGCGAAAACGCAGTCCTGGCCGCTCTGCGGCGCATGGGCTTTTCCAGGGACGAGATGACCGGCCACGGCTTCCGGGCCATGGCCACCACCCTGCTGGTGGAAGCCGGCTGGGAGGCGGACCTGGTGGACCTGCAGCTTGCCCACGCCCCGGCCAACAAGGTCAAGGCCGCCTACAACCGCGCCAATCGCCTGGAGGATCGCCGCCGCCTCTTGCAGGCCTGGGCGGACATGCTGGACGGACTGCGGGGCAGGAATTGCGAGGGACGCTGAAAATGCCAACAAAATCCAACCGCCCACCCCACGCCCATACTGCGGCAGGGAACACGTCATCACGTCATACACGTCATGCGCCCAAGTCTGGCGCGGCCTGCGGAGCATGACGTTTTGCGGGATCACCTCATGGAGAGGGCGTGCTTCACAAAATGCACACCTAAAAAAAGGAGTGGACGCTGGCCGAGCGGGCAGCCTTTTGCTGCTTTCGGCAGCTGTTGACGGCCGTTGGCCGCGTATACAGCGTCTTGGTGTTGATTGACGCATGGTGATTTCGTCCCGTGCACACGAAATGCATGCGTTACGCTGTTGAAAACTTTTATTGTCACTGATGTGCAACAGCTTACTGTACTAACCTGGGAAAAGATCCGAGTCGATCTGGTGATCAATCCATTAAAATCACAGACTTTTATTTGTGATCATTTTCACAATTGTGTATTTGAGGGCAGTCGTGATGTCTTCCTTGAGAGGATTATGCAAATATGCAATGCATTTTCTTGCTTAATACCAGTCGAAATTTGACCACAATCCAGAAGTGGCCCAATAAAAACGCCCCTCACGTTGGCGCGTGACGGGCGTTCCTTGGGGCCTCACCTCTGGGGGCATTGGCGTGCCTGGCAGAGGATGCGGAGACGATGCTCCTTGGCCTCCAGTTCCAATGGATTTTCATGTAGCAAGTTTTTTTTCCCCAGTCCAATGAAAGTTGTGTAAACCGCTTTGGATTGGCGTCTCGCTTTCCTGCCCGGTGCTGCCTGCCCCCGGACAACCTCCCGAGTAGGGAAGGAGTCTTCATGCAGGCATCTGCAAGCCGTTTGCTGCGCCTTCGCGATGTATTGGCCCGAGTCCCTGTTTCCAAGTCCACCTGGTTTGCCGGTATCAAGGCCGGCCGGTTTCCCAAGCCCATTGCGGTGGGGGAACGCGCCCGCGCCTGGCGGGAAGCCGACATCAACGCCGTGTGCGACGGCACCTTCCTGGCCGAAACAGCACCAGCCGCCCCGCCGGCCGCTGCTGCAGCATCCCGGCCTCGCCGGGGCAGACCGCCCAAGAATGTCGTGACCTCCAGCCCCAGGGAGGCCGCCCGGTGACAGCCATCCTCCTGCAGGACGCCCGTGAGAAGTATCTGGAGCGGCGGCGCGTGGGGGAGGAGCTGGTGGACAGGTCACAGCAAGACGATGCATCCCCTGCGTCGTCCTGGCTGCCTGCGCCCCCACCCTTGCCCGTGCACGTCTTCCCCGAATCCATCCAACACATGCTGCAGACGGCGGCAGAGGCCTTCACCGTGCCCCTGGAAGCGCCAGCCTGCTGCCTCCTGGCCCTCACCGGGGCCTGCATCGGCCGCACCCGCGGCCTGCAGATCAAACCCGGCTGGATCGAGCACCCCAACCTGTATGTGGCGTTGGTGGCCCGCTCCGGCATGGGCAAGAGCCCCTGCGCCAAGGCCTTCTTTGCCCCGCTTTGGGAGGCGGAAAAAGCCTGCACCCAACAGTGGCAGGAAGCCAATGTCCAGTGGGAAGCCGACGTCGCGGTCTGGGAGGCCCAGAAGCGAAGCAAAGAGCCCAGCACCTCACCCCGGCCGGCACCGCCGCCGCGGCAACAGCTCATCACCGACGACGCCACGGTGGAGAGTCTTACGGACATCTTCGCCGACAACCCCCGCGGCCTGCTCTGGTATCGGGACGAGCTGGCCGGGTTGATCCTGGACATGGACAAATACAGCAACGGCCCCCAGGGTTCCACCAAAACACGATTGATGACGGCCTATGACTCTGGCCCCTGGAAGGTCTCGCGGGTGAACAAGGCCCGCACGGGATTCATCCCCGCGGCCTGCCTCTCCCTCTTCGGGACCATCCAACCTAGCGTGTTGGCAGACATCTTCACCGGCAAGGACGCTGCATCCGGCCTGCTGGCCCGCGTATCCTTCATCCGCGCGCCCAGGGACAAGCCGTCCCTCTGGACGGAAACCGCCTTCAACGGCCCCGCCCGCGCCACCCTGGTACAGCTCGTGGCCGGCCTGCTTCGGCTGGACTTTCACGAAGACGCCCCCATCCATCTGACCCTGGAGCCCGACGCCAAGCAGCTTTTCATTGCCTGGCATGACGACCTGGCCCGCGAGCAGTGGCTGGGCGATGGGGAGGATCAGGACTCCCTGCTCTCCAAACTCCGGGGCCAGTGCCTGCGGCTGGCCCTGCAGCTGCATTGTCTGGAGGACGTGCTGGCCGGACGGGACTGCATCGGCTGCATCCGCGCCGCCACCATGGCCGGGGCCATCGAGTTGGCCAACTGGTTGCGCGGGCATCAGGAACAGTGCTGGACGCTCCTGGGTCAGGCGGGACGCGTCCAGGACCCGCCACCCCTGCATCGCCGGGTGGCCCTGGCCGTGCTGGGGTTGGCAAAGGACATCCAGGGCGATGTCCAGGGCGGCCGGCTAGCTACGGCGGCCATCCACGCGCGCGTCAACGCCACCCTGGACGCCCGTTTCCAGGTGGACAGCCGGGCCGTGGGCAAGGCTTGCAGCAAGATCGGCCTGCGTTCCAGCCGGAACATGGATGGCGGGGGGGTGGCATATTGATGCCCAGGCCCTGACCCATTGCCGGGCCATCGCCGGCATTGCGCCGACGTATCCGGCCGGTCAATCCATGACATGATGCAGTGAGCACGGGGAAGACGTCATGCTCGCAACCGCATATCATCACAGAAAAAGTGACGTGTATGACGTAATGACGTGTGCGGGGCGCGCATGAACGTCTTCCCCATTGACCAGATGCGCCGGGCTGGCAGCACCGCCGGGGGCGAGTGGGCCGGCCCGTGCCCGCGCTGCGGCGGGAGGGATCGCTTCCGCGTCTGGCCAGACCATCCCCGCGGCAAGGGCGGCCGCTTCTATTGCCGGGGCTGCGGCTGGACGGGTGACGGCATCCAGTACCTGCGGGACGCCTGCGGGGCCAGCTATGCCGAGGCCTGTCAAGCCGTGGGCTGCCCAGCCGCTGCAGGACGGGGATGGATGCGCCAACGCCCGCACCGCCCAGCCCTTCCGCCCAATGGAAGGAAGCCGCCGCGGCCTTCGTGGCCCAGGTGGCCGGCCCATCGGACTACAGCCGCGCCCGTGGCCTGGAGGACGCCACGGTCCAGGCCCTGCGCCTGGGCTGGAATCCGCGGGATTGCTTCGTGGATCGCCCCGCCTGGGGCCTGCCGCCGGGCAAGCGGCTCTGGCTTCCCGCCGGGCTGGTCATCCCGACAATTCCTACATTGGAGCAGGGCGAGGTGCTGGCCCTCAAGATTCGACGCCTGGCCGCCGACGGGCCAAAATATGTGGCCATCCCCGGCGGCAGCACCGCGCCCATGGTCCTGGCCCGCGCGCCGGCAGGCAGCCCCGCCAAACCCATCATCATAGTAGAAGGCGAGCTGGACGCCATCCTCCTGGCCCAGGCCGCCCGCGACTTGGTGACGGTCCTGGCCCTGCGCAGCGTGTCCAACAAGCCCGACGCCGCCACCTGCGCTCTGCTGCACGCCGCCCCGGCCATCCTTTGCGCCCTGGACTTCGACCGCGCCGGCCAGGCCGCCTGGCCCTGGTGGCACGACACATTCCGCGCCCGCTACCACCCCCCAGCCACGGGCAAGGACGTGGGGGACATGCTCGCGGCGGGGGTGGACGTCAGGGAATGGGTAGGGTGGGGGCTGGAGGGGATATTGCCTACTGCTGCAATCAAGGCGAGAATCCCTCGTTGATAGTGATATGTGGCCATTGCTTTGCCTCCCCACCTCTGCCATAGTCTAAACTAGGTCCAACAACCAGCGATGCGCCCTGGTAAAGGCTGCGAGGCGCATCGTGCCCTCTCCCCGGAGATCCGCCATGATCCTGCCGCGTCGCCAGTTCCTCTCCCTCCTGACTGGGACTGCGGCCTGGAGCCTGCTTCCCTCTCCCCTGCATGCCGCCTCCAGGGACATCTCTGCCGCTGGGCTGCTGGCCGAGTTCCCCACCGTGCCCGGGCTGGGCTGGTCCGTCTTCGACACGGAAGAGTCCCTCCGCATTGAGACGGCGGGCATGACCCTGGCCCTAGGGCCGGACGGCGTTGAGGCTGGCACCCGATTCCAAGCATGTTCCATCAGCAAGCCCCTGGCTGCAGCCCTCACCCTGCTTTTATGGCGTGAAGGCTTCGTGCAGCTTGACCAGCCCGTCAATGAGATGCTGCGCAGGTGGACACTTCCTGGGGGCGATGCCGTCACCATACGGCTGCTGTTGAGCCACGGAGCCGGTGTGAACGTTGCGGGTTTTCCAGGCTATGCCCCCGGTGCCCCCTTGCCGGATCTGGATGCCATCCTTGATGGTCGCCCTCCTGCCAACACCCCGCCCGTGCAGGTGGAGTCGCCACCCGCCGGGGTGTGGTCCTATTCCGGCGGAGGCTACCAGGTTATAGAGCGGCTGCTCGGGGACGTCACCGGGCTTGATTTTCCGACCCTGCTCGCGGACCGCCTCCTCGGCCCGCTGGGCATGACAGATTCAGGCTGTTTCCAGCCGCCGTCTGAAGCACTGGTTCAAACGCCTTCGGCCCTGGCCCGCGGGCACGATCTCCATGGCGTCCCCCTGCCTGGCGGTTGGCATGTCTATCCCGAGCACGCCGCCGCGGGAGTGTGGTCCTCGCCTCGGGATCTCGCCCGTTTCGGCCGGGCCATCCTCCGGGGCTTGGGCGGCAAGGGGCTCCTGCGGGATGTGGCCGAGGCCATGACCACGCCTGTCACCGAATCCTGGGCCCTGGGCCTCAAGCATGTGGCCGACGCCGGCCGCAACCTCTGCCTGCATCTGGGCAGCAACGCGGGCTTCCGGTGCCTGCTGCTCCTAGATTTAAGCGCCGGCAAGGGACTCGCCGTGATGACCAATGGCGACGGCGGGGAATTGCTTTTGGACGCGGCGGCGCACGCCCTCTCCGCCCGGGAGGGCTGGCCCCTGCCCGAGGGATTCGTCCCCACCGACCGCGGCTACGGAGGGCCCTGATCTGCAGCATCACGCGGAGGCTTTCTGTGGCTCCTGGCGTGCGAGCGCTTGCGCCCCCACCCCCCGGCCACGGGCAAGGACGTGGGGGACATGCTCGCGGCGGGGGTGGACGTAAGGGATCTGCAGGCAATCATAGAATTGCAATGGGTTAAGATGGATTATCGATGAGTAATGATGTATAAGCCAGGCACCTCGGTTATCTCCACCACCTAGCCAAGCCCCGTCAAATCCGCTACCCAGTCCATGCCCATATTGCCATGGACCACTTGATTGACGAGGCCGCCATGACCGCACTGCAGACCCTGTTGGATTCCTTTCGCCACGCCGCCGTCACCGAACGCGAGAAGGGGACCTACTTTGAAGCGCTGATCCTCTGCTACCTGCGCCATGAGGCCAGCTACCGCGACCTCTACAGCCAGGTCTGGACATACGCCGACTGGGCCAGGGAGCAGGGCCTGGACAAGCGGGACACCGGCATTGACCTGGTGGCCAGGACCAGCGGCACCGGCGAATTCCACGCCATCCAGTGCAAGCTGTATGCGGAAGACCACAAGATCGCCAAGAGCGACATCGACAGCTTCTTCACCGCATCGGGCAAGAAGCCCTTTACCCATCGCCTCATTGTCTGCTCCACGAATCGTTGGAGTGAACACGCCGAAGACGCCTTGCGGGACCAGCAGCCGCCCGTCAGCAAGATTGACCTCTTCGACCTGGAAAACAGCCAGATCGACTGGTCCAGATACCAGCCCAAGGCCGCGCCGGTCCTCAAGGAAAAGAAGCAGCCCCGCAAGCATCAGCAAGACGCCATTGCCGCCGTGGTCCAGGGCCTGGCGGATGCGGACCGCGGCAAGCTCATCATGGCCTGCGGCACGGGCAAGACCTTCACCAGCCTCAAGATTGCCGAGACCATGGCCGGCAGGGGCAGGCGCGTGCTCTTCCTGGTGCCCAGCCTGGCCTTGCTCTCTCAGACCCTGACGGAATGGACCCAGGAAAGCGCCACCCCGCTGCACAGCTTTGCCGTTTGCTCCGACAGCGACGTGGGCAAGAAGCGCAAGAAAGACGACGACAGCGTGCAAACCTTTACCCATGAGTTGCGCTTCCCCGCCACCACCGAGCCCGCCCGCCTGGCGGACGAGATGGCCAAACGCCACGACGCCCAGCACATGAGCGTGGTCTTTTCCACCTACCACTCCATCGACGTCCTGCACCGCGCCCAGCAGGAGCATGGTCTGGCGGATTTTGACCTGATCATCTGCGACGAAGCCCACCGCACCACCGGCGCCACCTTTGGCGACGACGACGAAAGCGCCTTCGTCAAAGTGCACAACGCCGAATATCTTCGGGCCTCCAAACGGCTGTACATGACCGCCACGCCGCGCATCTACGGCGACGCGGCCAAGGCCACCGCGGAAACCCAGCACGTGACCCTTTGCTCCATGGATGACGAAGCCCTGTATGGCCGGCAGCTCTACGTCCTCACCTTCTCCGAGGCGGTCAAGCGGCAGCTGCTGGTGGATTACAAGGTGCTGGTGCTGGCCGTAGAGGAAAAACACATCAGCCGGCGGCTGCAGGAGCTGCTCAGGGACGAGAACAACCAGCTGGTGGTGGACGACGCCGCCAAAATCGTCGGCTGCTGGAAGGCCCTGGCCAAGCAGGGCGTGACCAACGACCTGCCCGACGACGACGCCCCCATGCGCCGGGCCGTGGCCTTCTGCCAGGTCATCGACCCCTCTCCCAAGGCCCGGACCCACAAGGTCAGCTCGCGAAACATTGCCAGCATGTTCCAAAAGGTGGTGGAAGCCTACCAGCGGTCTGAAAAGCTCGACCCCGCCAGCCAGCTGGTCTGCGAAGCCGAGCATGTGGACGGCGGCATGAACGCCAGCGAGAAGGAAGCCAAGCTCGCCTGGCTCAAGGCCGAGGCGCCGGAGAATACCTGCCGCATCCTCAGCAACGTCCGCTGTCTTTCGGAAGGGGTGGACGTCCCCGCCCTGGACGCCGTGCTCTTCCTCACCCCGCGCAACTCCCAGGTGGACGTGGTCCAGTCCGTGGGCCGGGTCATGCGCATGGCGCCGGGCAAACAACGTGGCTACGTCATCCTGCCCGTGGTCATTCCCGCCGGCATGGAACCCCATGAAGCCCTGAACGACAACAAAGTCTACAAAGTTGTCTGGCAGGTGCTGCAGGCCCTGCGTTCCCACGACGACCGCTTTGACGCCATGATCAACAAGCTGGACCTCATCGGCAAGGACCCCCGCAAAATGGAGGTCATCGCCATCATAGACAAGGCGCCCAAAAAGCGCGAGGCATGCGCCAAAATCAAGGACAACACCGGCCGCAACAGCTTCAGGTTAGGCAAGCGGGCCAACGGGCCATTCCAGCAGGACCAGCATGTCGTTGATTTTCTCATCAGTGACATCGAGCGCGCCATCTACGCCAAACTGGTGCAGAAGTGCGGCAACCGGCATCACTGGGAAGACTGGGCCAACGACATCGCCAAGATCGCCCGCACGCATATTGACCGCATCACCGGCATCCTGGAGAATCCCGCCCACGAAGAGGAGCGCGCCGCCTTTGCCGCCTTTGCCGCGGAATTGCGCGACGACCTGAACCCCAGCATCACCGATGCGGAAATCATCGAGATGCTGGCCCAGCACCTCATCACCAAACCCGTCTTTGACGCGCTGTTCGAGGGCTACAGCTTCGCCAGCCACAATCCCATTTCCCAGGCCATGCAGGGCGTGCTGGACCTCTTGCAGGAGCACCGGCTGGACAAGGAAGCCGAGACCCTGGAAGCCTTCTACGATAGCGTGAAGCTGCGGGCCGAAGGCATCGACAGCGCCGCGGGCAAGCAAAAGATTGTGGTGGAACTCTACGACAAGTTCTTCCGCAACGCCTTCCCCCGCATGACCGAGCGCCTGGGCATTGTCTACACCCCCGTGGAAGTGGTGGACTTCATCATCCACAGCGTCAACGACGTGCTGCAGCAGGAGTTCGGCCAGACCCTGGGCAGCCAGGGCGTGCACATCCTGGACCCCTTCACCGGCACCGGCACCTTCATCACCCGCCTGTTGCAAAGCGGGCTCATCACCCCGGACGAATTGCCCCATAAATACCGGCACGAAATCCACGCCAACGAGCTGGTGCTCCTGGCCTACTACATTGCGGCCATCAACATCGAGGCCGCCTACCACGAGCTTGCGGGGGGCGACTACCAGCCCTTCCCCGGCATCTGCCTCACGGATACCTTCCAGCTCCACGAAGGCGACGACCTCTTGAACACCCACCTGGCGGACAACAGCACCCGCCGCACCCGGCAGAAAAAACTGGATATCCGAGTCATCCTCGGCAACCCGCCCTATTCCGTGGGACAGGCCGATGCCAACGACAACAACCAGAACGTGACCTACCCCCTGCTGGACAACCGCATCCGCGACACCTACGCCGCCCGCTCCACGGCCACCAACAAGAACGGACTTTACAACAGCTATATCCGGGCCATCCGCTGGGCTTCGGATCGCATCGAGACAAGCGGCGTCATCGCCTTTGTCACCAACGCCGGCTTTGTGGATGCCAACGCCGCCGACGGCATGCGCAAGTGCCTGGCCAGGGAGTTTGCCAGCCTCTACGTCTTCCACCTGCGGGGCAATCAGCGCACGTCCGGCGAACGCTCACGCAAGGAGGGCGGCAAGATTTTCGGCAGTGGCAGCCGCGCGCCCATCGCCATTTCCGTGCTGGTGAAGAACCCCGACGCCGCCCGGCAGGGCCAGATATTCTTCTGCGACATCGGCGACTATTTGACCCGCGAGGAAAAGCTGGCGCGGATCGCGGCCTACGGCAGCATCGCCGGCATTGCCCAGGCCGGTGACTGGCAGGTAATCACTCCCGACGAGCATGGGGACTGGCTCACGCAGCGGGACGCAGGCTTTTCGGAGTTCCTGGCCATGGGCAGCAAGGAGGCCACCACCGCGCCGGCGCTGTTCCACAACTACTCTTCCGGCGTGAAGACCAAACGTGACGCCTGGTGCTTCAACGCCTCCAAGTCCAGACTGACATCTACCATGCGTCGCATGATAGACTTCTACAACAGCGAAGTGACGCGATTTGAGCAGGCCCATGCCGGCAAGGAGAGAAAGCAGCGCGAGGTAGCGGTGGATGATTTTATCAATACCGATCCCACATTGTTCAGTTGGTCGCGAGCCTTGAAACAGGATGTCGTGAAAGCAAAGCGCTTCAACTTCGATCCTGTCGCTTCGGCTCCCAGCTTATACCGACCTTTCTTCAAGCAATGGCTGTACTACACGCGTCCATTCAGCGAAGAGATTGGTCAAATGTCCCGCATCTTCCCCGATGCCGAGGCGGACAATGTGGTGATTTGCGTCTCAGGGCCTGGTTGTATCTCTGGATTTACCGCACTGATTTCGAATATTCCTGTCGAGCTGTGCATCTCTGCAATGAAAGGCGGAAGCCAGTGCTTCCCACTCTACCTGTTCGACGAGCTCAAAAACTCGCCCAAGGAGGTCGCGACAGAAGTTCCCTTGCCGGGCGTTGCAAAAGACGCTGCTGCCCCCATGCATCGTACGCGCACCCGGCGCGAGGCCATCACCGACGCCGGGCTGGCCCATTTCCAGGCCGCCTATCCCGGCGAGACCATCGGCAAGGAAGATATTTTCTACTATGTGTATGGTCTGCTCCATTCGCCGGACTACCGCGAACGCTACGCCGACAACCTGGTCAAGGAGCTGCCCCGCATCCCCTGCGTCAAGACCGCGGCGGACTTCTGGGCCTTCAGCAAGGCCGGCCGCAGCCTGGCCCATTGGCATCTCAACTATGAGCGTGTCGCCCCCTATCCCCTGACCATGCAGGTCGCCGGCAATGCCCCCCTCACCGACGCCGACTACCGCGTGGAAAAGATGAAGTACGGCAAGCAGGGCAAGGAGACCGACCGCAGCATCCTCATCTACAACCACAGGATCACCCTCACGGGCATTCCCCTGGCGGCCTACGAGTACGTGGTCAACGGCAAGCCGGCCCT
>JAIWOE010000120.1 GCA_020217165.1 Desulfovibrio sp.
CCGTTGCATCAGGGGCAGTCGCTTGCCCACGGAATACAGCACCGCCAGCACGAAGAATCCGGCCGCACCGATCCAATACAGGCTCAGGCCGGCAATAGACGTGCCCTTGAACAGGGCGCAGCCAGCCGTGGTGCAGAAGGTGGCGGTGTAATCCAGGGCGGAGACGGCGCACAAGAGGGCGCCGAGGAGGGCCAGCACGATGGTGATGGGATGGCGCATGGGGACCCTCTGGGGCAGGGGTATCAGGACGCCTCGGGCTGGTCCAGCCAGCCATTGAATATTTCCACCAGCTTGCGGGCGTGATCCCGGCTGTTGATGGACATCTTGGCCTGCTGCTGCCAGCGGCCGTCACGTTTGCGATAGCGGCGAATGCCGAATTTTTCCACGCCGTAGGCCTCTTTTTTGGGGTCCCATTCGCGGTATTTGAAGGCCACGGTACACCAGCCGCCGTGGGCAGTCACCAGGGACTTGTCCAGCTCCTGGACCACCTCAATGCCGTTTTCTTCAAAGCGGATGGAAATATCATCCAATGGATTGGCAGCCATCAGGGTCGCTCCTTGTGGATCAGGCCGCGCCGGCGCGGTCTTTGGGCAATAGTTCAGAAAGGGTCACCCCTTGCACGGGGCCGGTCTGGGTCAGCCAGGTGAGGAAGTCCCGGATCTTCTCCACCAGCCGGTGCACAGCGTCTTCATTGGGAAAATGCGGGCTCTGGCCGGGCATGAGCTCCGAGGAGTGCAGGAACATGGTCAGCACCTGGCCCTTGCGGCGGCGGTGGATGCGCGCGGCCCAGCGCATGGAGGCCGCCGGGTACCACACGGGCTGGATGCCCACGGCGCCCACGGCCGAGAAGTTGGACAGGATGGCCTGGCGCGCCTTGGAAGGCAGGGCCTTGGCCAGGGAATGCACCACCCGGGGGGAGGAGGGCCAGATGGGAACCATGGTGAGGGGCACCTCGAACAGGGGCCGCCCGTTGGGGTCCACGGGCTGGAGCCAGTAGGGATCCGCCGGCGCCAGAAAGCGGTCCGGCCCGCCGCGGATATGGCGCAGGGGGGCAATGGAGGCGTCCACCTGAATACCGTACTGGGGCAGCAGGGTCTGCATCTGGCGGCCAAAATCCCAGCGTCCCATGCGGAAGGAGACGGGCGTCACGCCCAGGCCGGTCTGCAGGGTTTCCAGCAGGGTTTCAAATTTGGCGCGCAGCAGGCGTTCGGGAATGTCGTCGGAGGGCACGGGCTCCGGCCGGCCCAGGTCCTCGAAGGGCGGTGTGGACCAGGGGTGCAGATGCGCGCCGATTTCCGCGCCCAGCTCATCCTGCCAGCGCTTGAGGATGTCCCGGCAGTGGGGATCGTTGGCCACCTGCCAGGAGACCAGCAGGGTCAGGGGGAATCCCATTTCCTTGGAGAGGAATTCCAACCTGGAGAGTTGGTCCAGATTCTTGACTGAGGGGTTGCGCTGGTAGGCTCCGGAAAACAGGCCTTCTTCTTCCACATCAATGCTGAGAACGAGCTTCATGCCGTGGCCTCCTCCTGCGCCGTGGCGGCGCGCTGCGGGCCGTGAACCGTCTGTCGCATGTCGAAAGCCACCTTCATGCTCTGGTTGGTTTTTTTGTCAAACACGCAGGCAAAGGCGTCCTTCCAGGACGTCAGGGGAAACGTGTGGGTCAGGAGCCCCTGGCCGGGAAAGCCGGGATCGGCCAGCAGCTCCAGCGCCAGGGGATAAGTCCGCGTCAGCACGCCGCGGTGCAGCCCCTGCCCGTAGCAGGTGGTGCCGGTCATGGTCAATTGTCTGAACCAGAGGCTGGACACGTCCGCTTTGGACAGGGTTCCCGCCGTGCCCACCATCACGTACCGACCCTTGGCCCGCAGGGCAAGCAGGGACTGCTGCACCGAACGGGAGGAGCCCACGCAATCGAATACGCGATGACAGCCGCCTTCCAGGTTCCCACCGCCCAGGGTGGTCTTGAGCAGCCGGGCGCCCACGGCCGCGCCCAGGGTGGCCAGGGTGGGGGACATGAGGACCTGATCCGCCCCGCCAGCCAGGGCCAGATCCCGCTGAAAGCCGCGCCGCGCCACCACCAGGAGCCGCGCCGTGCTGCCCAGGGCCCGCAGGCAGCGCACCACATGCTGGCCGATGATGCCTGCCCCCAGCACCAGCACGGTTTCATGCTCCTCGGGAAAATTGTCCAGCACGGGTTGCAGGGCCGAGGCCAGGGAGTCCACCAGGATGGCGCGTTCGTCGGGCATGGAGTCGGGCACGGGGTGGAGCATGGTCCGGTGGGCCATGCACTGCTCGGCCATGCCGCCGCCCACGGTGGCGTTGTATCCCATGACCACGCCGGGGGCGATGTCTCCCTGGGTGAAGCACTCGCACACATTGGTTTCCCCGCGACGGCAGGGCTCGCAGGGCGGGAGCCCGCGCACGGCGCAGTGCAACACTGGTTCGATGACCACGCGCTGGCCGGGAGCCAGAGGGGAATCCGCCGGCGGGGTGACGATTTCCGCCAGCACCTCATGTCCCAGTACGGCCGGGAACGAACCATAGGGTTCCAGTAGCAGGGATTCCGCCGCCCGCAGCAGATTCAAATCCGATCCGCAAATGCCACACATGCGCACGCGGCACACGGCCCAGTCCCTGCCGCGGGATCCCAGGGTGCTGGCCGGGTCCGGCGGGGGGATGTCCTGCAGGGCCAGGGGGGCCAGACCGGGCAGGAACCGCCGCGGCGCGAGGCGGGAGGCAAGCATGCCCGCCAAGTAGTGCGGCACGGATTTGCGGTAGACAAGGGCGTGCATGGTGGTGTCCAACTGCTGATCAGGCGTGCATCAAACGTGGATGGTGCGGCCCTGATATCCAATTGAGCCGAGGGAGACAAGCACTTGCATGTGCCTGCGGATGAACTCCGTGGCCTCCCGGGCCTTGCCTGGAATGCCGGCATGGGGTAGATGGACATCCACTTCTGCGGCTGCCATGATGACGTACGCACCCGTCTGGGTGTGCGTCTCCTCTCGCCATTTCCTCGATATTCACCTGTAACGGACGGTTTTTCAGCATGGGTAGACGAAGCGGCGTCGGTTCTTCCTCCGTTCTCAAGCTCTCCTACAGAATTGCCAAGCACCCCTGGATAGCCAGCAAGCTCGCCAAGCTCCAGGTGGAAAAATGGCTGTTCAACCAGATCGCCTCGCCCTCCACCAAGGACGGCATGGCCCGCCAGGTGCGCCAGGTGTCCATTCGTATTACGGACATCTGCAACCTGCGCTGCATTATGTGCGGCCAGTGGGGCCCCACGGGCTTCCTGCATGGCAAGGACCTGCGCGAGCTCAAGCGCGAGGAAGTCTCCCCGGCGCGCTATATCGAATGCCTGGAAGATCTGGTGGCCCACGGGCATCACCCCATTGTCTACCTCTGGGGTGGCGAACCCACCATGTACGATGGCTGGCTGGATGTGCTGCAGGCTTGCAAGCGCCTCAAGCTGCCCACGGCCATTGCCACCAATGGCACCCGCCTGGCCCAGCATGCCCAGGCCATTGTGGATTCCCGCATGTTCCTGCTGCAGATTTCCATCGATGGGCCGGACAAGGAAATCCACAACCGCATCCGCCGCGGCGTGGGCAGTGCGGACAGCTACACGGCCATTCAGGACGGCATCGCCGCCGTGCGCGAGGCCCGGAGCAGGTCTGGCAGCGACCTGCCCCTCATCGCCTCCCTGACCACCGTGTCCAAGGAGAACTACCAGCACCTGACCGGCATCTATGAGGCCTACAAGGACAAGGTGGATCTCTTCGTCTTTTACCCTGCCTGGTGGATTGACGAAGAAAGCGCCGATGCCCATGCCAAGGACTTTCAGCGCCGCTTCGGCTTTGAGCCCACTCTGCACCGCGGCTGGGTGGGGGGCTGGAAACCTTCGGACTACGCCGAACTGGACGCCCAGCTCCAGCAGCTCAAGGAGCTTGGCAAACAGCCCGGCTCGCCGCCCGTGATTCTGATCCCGGACATCTCCGGCGTGGACAATCTCCACTCGTACTACACGGATCACAAGGCCACCTTCGGCTTCGATCAGTGCATTTCCATCTGCCAGGTGGTGGAAATCGACTCCAACGGGGACATTTCTCCTTGCCGCGACTATCATGATTACGTCGTGGGCAACATCAAGGACCACACCATTACCGAATTGTGGAACTCCGAACGGTTCCGCATCTTCCGCAAGTCCCTGGCCCAGGACGGCCTCATGCCCGTGTGCACCCGCTGCTGCGGGCTGATGGGATACTAAGAGCAGGAAGGTTCAGGGGAACCGGTGGTATTGGACCCGGCTCCCCCGAACCCCCTGCAACTGGGGATGCGTGTGCACCATAAGTCGTCCTTGCGCCCGGCGCGGGTGGTCCTGCTGCTGCAGGATCTGCAGGTGGGCGGCACCCAGCGCCAGGCACTGGAATTGGCCGCCCGGCTGGATCGGGCGCGGTATGCCCCGGAGCTTTGGACCATGATGGCCGGCCAAGCCATGTTGGCCCGGTCCGGCGTGCCTGGCCTGCCAGGCCTGCAACATCTGGCCGACGTGCCCGTGCGTCAGCTCTCCCCATTGCCCTTCGTGGGGCCGGATGCCGTGCTGCGTCTTGGGCTGGAACTGGCCCGGCGCCAGGTGGACGTGCTGCTGTGCCTCACCGCCGTGCCCAATATCTGGGGGCGGGTGTGGGGGCAGATGTGCCGCAGACTGGGACGGCGGCCGGTCATCCTGGGCACCTGCCGCGGCGGCGGCGCCCCCGTGCGACAGCACGAGCGCCGGCTGTGGGCCTGGGCGGACCACCACCTCTCCAACACCCATGCCATGGCCCGGGTGCTCACCCGGGACTACGGCGTGCCGGCGGCGCACATCAGCGTCATCCATAACGGGGTGGACACCCAACGGTTTCGCATGGCCGATGGACCCGATGCCGACGCCAATGCCGATGCCGGCCGCGGGCCGGTCTTTGTCCACCTGGCCCGTCTGGTGGAAGACAAGGACCACGCCACCAGCCTGCGGGCCTTTGCCTCCCTGCTGCAAATGGTTCCCCAGGCCGAGCTCCGCCTCGTGGGCGATGGTCCACGGCGCGCTGAGTTGGAAACCCTGGCAGCCTGCCTGTTCCCCGGCCAGCTGCGTTCCCGCGTCCACTTTGCAGGGGAACGGCTGGATGTGGACACCGTGCTGCGCCAGGCGGATGCGCTGGTGCTGTCCTCCATCCGCGAAGCCATGCCCAATGTGATCCTGGAGGCCATGGCCACGGGCCTGCCGGTCATCGCCACCGACGTGGGGGGCGTGGCGGAGATGGTGGTGCAGGGGGAGACGGGATGGTTGACCCCGGCGGAGGATGCCCCGGCCATGGCCCAGGCCATGCTCCGGCTGGCCCGGGAGCCGGCCTTGCGCAAGCGCATGGGCCGGGCTGGCCGGGCGCGGGTGGAAGCGCATTTTTCCTTCGAGGCCATGGCCCGCGGGCACGAAGCGGTGTTCGCCCGGCTGCTGGCGCAACGCCATGGGAGGGCAGGCTGATGGCGCGCATTCTGTACGGCGTGATGGGCGATTCCCGTGGACACCTGTCCCGCTCCCTGGCCGTGGCCGGCGAGCTTTCGCGACATGAGATCGTGTTTGCCGGCGGTGGCCTGGTGGGAACCGTGGGCGAGCAGGGCTACCGGTCCATCCCCCTGCCCATGCTGGGCACCGTGCTGCGCAACGGCGCCGTGGATACCATGGGCACCCTGGTCAACACCGCCCGGGAACTCCTGCGTCAGGGCCAGACCCTGACCAGGTTGCGGCGGGAGATGGAGGTCTTCAAGCCGGATCTGGTCATCACGGACTACGAGTACTTCACGCCCCTGGCGGCCCGCCAGCTGGGCTTGCCGTGCCTCTCCATCGACCATCAGCATGTGGTCACCCACACCCGGTACCAGACGCCCCCGGGCCAAGGATGGAACCGCCTGTGCACGTCTCTGCCCATCCGGTATTTGTTCAGCAACGCGCAGCGGTTTCTGGTCAGTTCTTTTTTTGCCCCGCCCGTGGCGGACCCGGCGCGGGTGGAACTGTTCGGGCCGGTGCTGCGGCCGCAGCCCCTCAAGTACACCGCCAGCGCAGGGGACCATGTGCTGGTCTATCTGCGGGGGGCTTCTCTCAAGGCGGTGGTGAACTTGCTGGACGGTCGGGCGCGGCGCTATGTGATTTACGGGTTTGGCGAGGGCACGGCCACGGCCAATTGCGTGTTCAAGAAGCCATCGGTGGAAGGGTTTCTGGAAGACCTGACCTCCGCCGCGGCCGTGCTTTCCAATGGGGGGCATTCCCTGCTCTCGGAGTCATTTCATTTTGGCAAGCCGGTGTGTTGTGTGCCCACGGGCATGTTCTACGAGCAGTACCTCAACGCCTGGTTTGTGGAACAGCTCGGTTACGGCCTCCTGATGCCGGACATTGCCCGCGGGGAGATTCTGGACGATTTCGAGTCCCGCATCCCCACCTTTGCGGCCGCCCTGGCCGGCAAGTCCTTCCATGGCAACGCCGCCCTGGCCGCCCGGGTGGAATCCCTGCTGTAGCGAGAGGCAATGACAAAAGGGGGAACCCGTTCCGCAGAACAGGTTTCCCCCACAGATCAGGATGCAATAACAGGCTGCGTCAGAACATGTCTTTCTCGTTGTCGGCCAGGGTCTTCTCAATGACTTCCTGCAGCGCTGGGGGCAGGCCCTGGATGTCCACATTGAGGAAGCCGCGCACGATGGTGGAGGTGGCTTCGTCCTCGTCCAAGCCCCGGGCCATGAGGTATTCGATCTCTTCCTGATCGATCTTGCCCACCGCGGCTTCGTGGGAGAGTTCCACCCCATCCACGTCGGCAATCAATTCCGGGATGGCATGGATCATGCCGCCGCCCAAGATCAGCCCCTTGCACTCCAGGTGGCCCTTGGCCGGCACGTGAGTGCCGGAGATGCGGCCGCGGTTGATGATGACCCCACCGGTGGTCAGGGTGCGGGCGATGATTTCCGTGCGCGTGTTGGGGGCGTTGAGGATCACCTCGCTGCCGGCGTCCACGTAGGAGCCGGGGGGGGTGACCACCACGGAATTGAAGCGGGCCACGGCGCCCTGGCCGTTCAGGCTGATTTTGGGGTACATCTGCAAGTCTTTCACAGGCTTGAGCAGAATGTAGTTGTTGATGAACACCCCGCCTTCTTCCACCACGCCGGCGGAGCGGGGGCGCACGGTGGTGTCCTCGCCCCAGTTATGGATCATGGTGAAGGACAGCTTGCCGCCCTTCTTGATGAAAAATTCAGAAATGCCCATGTGCGCCGCGCCCTTGGCATCGTGGGCCACGGCGCAACCGGTGATGATGTGCAGTTCCGAATCCTCTTCCACAATGATGATGTTGTGGACGTTCTGCCCCACTTGGTTGCCCTTGATGAACAGGCAGGACTGCACTGGCTCGGTGACCTTGGCGCCCTTTTCCGTGCGGATGAAGTACCCGCCGTGCAGGTTATCCCGGGCCCCGCGGGTGAAGTCGTCCTTTTCCGGGTCCACCAGCGTCCACATGTACTCCGGCAGGCCGTCGTATTTTTTGAGAGCGGTCTTGATGTCCAACACTTCCACACCCTTGTGGTGCGATTTGCAGTGGACGTTGGAATGGTTCATGTGCACGAAGGAGCCGCTGCGCATGCGCTCGTCCACATCCACACCGGCCATGAGCAGGTCTTGCTTGTCTTGTTCGCTCAGGGTGCGCAAGTCCTCGATGGGAGCCGCCTCCGCCCCGGTGAACTTGAAGGATTTGAGATCTATGGGAGTAGGCATGGTTTTTCTCCAGTATCGTCAAGGAGCTACAGGGGGCTAGTTCAGGCAGCGAACGCATTCCTGGTAGCCGAACTTGCCGACGTGGTCGAGGATGTCGCGGGGGTTGGCCTCGCAGCACAGGTGGCCGTTGTAGAGCACCTGGCCGCGGTCTGCGTTGATGTAGTCCAGGATGTAGCCGGTATGGGTGATGATGAGCCCGGACGTGGCCTTGCGGGTGAGTTTTTTGGCCTTCATGGAGAGTTTGGGATCGGGCTCCACCTCGCCGCGCAGCAATTCGCGCACGGTTCTGCCGATGAGGTGCATGTTTTCCAGATCCACGCCGGATTCGGGCTCGTCAAAGAGCACCAGGGAGGGCTGCTGGGCCATGAGCTGCAGCAGTTCCGAGCGCTTGATCTCGCCGCCGGAGAAGCCGGCGTTGATGTCGCGGTCCAGGAAGTGGTCAAAGTTCACCTTCTGGGCCAAACCTTCCACATCCACTTCGCGCCCCTGGGCGCACATTTTCACCAGGTGACGGGTTTTGAGGCCGTGGATGGTCGGAGGGCGCTGGAAGCTCATGCCGATGCCCAATCGCGCGCGTTCGTGGATGGGAGCGTGGGTGATGTCCACGCCTTTGAAGGTGATTTTGCCCTGGGTAATCGTATAGTTGCCAAAGCCCATGAGGGTCATGAGCAGGGTGGTTTTGCCGGAGCCGTTGGGGCCGAAAAGAATGAACGTCTCGTTTTCCGCAATTTCAAGGTTGATGCCCTTGAGCACGGGACGATCGGCCACCATGGCGTGGAGGTCCTCGATGATGAGCATGGGCGCTCCTTTGGGATGATCGAGTGGTATCATGGCGTCCTTGGGGGTGCGTCTCGCCGCCTGGTTGCATCAGGAAAGCCCCTCGCCCAGCCCACCCTGGCGGCGTTGTCCTGGCGGCTGGACAGCGGCGCGGGCAGAATGGTATGCCCTATGCAGGGCTGACCGAGGGTGCGACCGGCTCTTTACTTAATCACTTCCGTGTGAATTGTCATGCCTCCCGCCCCGAATTTCTGCGGCGGGCCCATGCATTTCCGGGCTTTTTTCTGCCGAGGACGTTTCATGCTGCAGATTCTGGCAATCATCCTGATGCTGTTGATGCTCTTTTCTCCCTGCCCCCAGGCGGCACAGGCCAAGCCCGGCGCCAAGGATGCGCCCAGGCGAGCCGACGCCATGCCCAGGCCCAAGACCCTGCCAGGCTTGCGCTTTGGCATGAGCCAGCAAGAGGTGCATCAAATCCTTAAGCGCATCAACAACAATGACGCCGCGGTGCTGCTGACTTCCATCTGCGGCATTCCTCTGGGGTTAGACGTGCTGGATGGCGCGCCCATCTTCACCACAGACACCAACATCACCATGGCCAAGGCCCATGCCTATGAGCCCATGTATTTTTACAACAACCAGCTCATCGCCATCAAGCGCACCCTGCGCTCCCTGGACGAGCTGACGGCCCTCAAGCACGAGTTTCCGTCCGGCCGGTTCCGGTTCCATCATTTTCCCGGCGTGGACGAGCCCTTGCGGGTGTTCCAGGCCAGGGACCGCGGGCGGGTGATCTTCACCAACCAGCATTCAGATGTCTTCATTTTTGACGAAGCGTTGCGCAGCCACGTGCTGGCCAACCTCACGGGTTCCTACTGCTGGCACACCAAGACCTTTGGGCCCAACCAGCCGGGATTTGCACAGGAGTACGCCACCTGCGTGCGCTACCGTGGCGACATTCCCGCTCCCCGCCTGGCCCAGGACCTGGCCAGCTGCCAGAAGTTCTGCCGGGAGACGCCGGCGTATCTGGCCTCCCCCCGGTGCCCGTCCATCTGCCAGGAGGCTTACACCCGGGCATCGCGGTAGGCGCATACCTCTCGTAAAAGCGCAGCACTGGGGCGCTTGCGCAGCGGTCCCGGTGCTGCAGACTCCGTAATTGCGCCCCGCCAAAATCAACACATTTCGGGGACGTCACACTAGTTGATGGACAAATAATCGATTTTTGGATCCAGCCGCTTGGCCTGGGCCATGTCCTGTTGCGCCTTGGCGGGCTGGCCGAGGTTCAGCCAGCTGAAGCTGCGGTTGGCGTACGCCCGGGCGGAGGTGGGCCGCAGGCGCAGGGCCTCGGTGTAGTCGGCGATGGCCTTTTGATCGTCGCCGAGCATGGTGTAGGCATTGCCACGGTTGATGAAGGCCACGTAGTCCGGCGCATTGTTGATGGAATGCGTGAAATCCCGTATGGCCGAGGCTGGATCGTTGCGTGTCAGGTAAATATACCCGCGATTGTTGAAGATATATGTCAACAGCTGGTCTCCGCTGTCCAGCGCCCTGGAATTCACCACCTGGGTGTACAGCTCCAGGGCCCGGGGAAGATTTTTTTCCTGCTGGGCCTTGATGGCCTGGTTGGCCACGGAAATAATGGAGTAATCCTCCTCGGCCTCCACTGCTGCGGCCGGGGCGGACTGGAACAGCCCAAGCCCCCAGACCAATGACAGGGCCAAGATCAGGACCAATGCCCGGCCCGGCGCCGTGCCCATAGCCCGCTCGCCATGGGCGCGGAAACGTGAGTGAAGCAGAGGGTCGCGGTGCAGGGGGCTGTGGTGGTCCATGCGTCTTCCTTGTGACCTGTGCGGCTCCCGGCGCAGGTTACGCCTGCACTGGCGGGAGGTTGGGGATCATGGGGGGCAGGTGCGCCCACGGCGTCTTGGCGATGGCGGATTCCACCGCCGCCGTCATGGGCTGGTTGGGATGTTCCCCGCCGGAAGTCCCGGCCTCGCCGGACGTGTCCGTGTGAGATGGCATAGCAAGTTCCGCTCCAGGGGCGGTTTCCGCCAACGACTTGATGCCGGGCAGCACGCTGTCCAGGGCCTCGCCCAGGGCGGGCACTCCCTGCGGATGCCAAGCATGCCACAAGTCGTGGGCCTTCCAGAACTTGCCCAGCCGGAGAAAGCAGAGTCCTAAAAAGAGGATGGCGTGGTCACGCTGGTGGGCCGGGCCGTGTTCTGTCAAGGCCAGGGCGCGCTGGAACTCCACGCGGGCCTGAATGTACTGGCCCAGATCGTACAGGCAACGTCCCAGGCACAGTCGCGGCAGGGCTTCCTGTGGCGCTTCCTTGACAAAGGTGCGGAAGTGACGGACGGCTTCTTCCAGATTGCCGGCAGCCAGGGCCACGTTGCCGTCGCGGGCCAGGGCCACGCGGCGTGCCATGAGTGCGGCTTCGGCCTGTTGGGCGGCTTCCCGCTGTTTGGCGTCCTCGGTCCGGGGGCGGTTCTTTTCCGCCAGTTCTTTGACGCCGGGCGGCACCAGTTTGGCGAACAACTGCCGCCGGGACATGTTCGTGGGCCCATCGTCTCGTTTTGGGGGCATGCGCTGCGCTCCTTGTATAACAAATTCATTGTAGTGCGAAGGAGGGCCGCGGTCAATCTTCCTCTAGGGGCACAAAAAAGCCCCCCGGGCCTTGGCAGGACAGACCCGGGGGAGCGGTGCGGACGGGACAGCTTCCGTCGTGGCAGGACGGAAGGCTAGCCGCCGATGAGCTGCATGGCCATTCTGGGCAGAGAGTTGGCCTGCGAGAGCATGGCGACGGCGGACTGCGTGAGGATCTGCTGGCGGACGAACTCGGTCATTTCGAGGGAGACGTCCACGTCGCTGATGCGGGATTCCGCAGCCTGCAGGTTTTCCGCCTGGATTTCCAGGTTGGTGATGGTGTTCTGCAGCCGGTTCTGCAGGGCGCCCAGGTTGGCGCGGATGATATCCTTGGAGACGATGGCCGCGCGCAGGGCCACCAGGGCCTTCTGGGCGGCGTCCTGGGTGGAGATGGAGAAGCCATCCACCCCGGCGGCTGCCTGGTTGCCCACACCCAGGGACGAGGCCGTGGCCGAACCGATCTGGATATAGTAGTAGTCTTCCGAACAGTCGTTGTCCGAGCCAAAGTGGACCTTCAGCCTGCCGGTGGAAACCATGCCCGTGCCATCGTGGGACGAGCTGGAGAGGTTGCCATTAAGCAGATAGATGCCGTTGAAGTCCGTGGCGTTGGCGATACGGGTGATTTCCGAGGCCATGGCCTGATATTCGGAATCGATGATCAGGCGCTGGTCGGAGGTGTAGGTGCCGGTGGCGGCCTGTTCGGCCAGTTCCTTCATGCGGATGAGCTTTTCGTCAATGAC
>JAIWOE010000121.1 GCA_020217165.1 Desulfovibrio sp.
CATTGATGTCATGCGCGAGTGCGTCGAGCGCGGCGTGCGCGACGGCTCCATTCGCAATGTGCCGGTGGAGCCCATGGGCTTTATTGTCTACGGCACCCTGGTAGGCGCCCTGCGCACGGAGTTCCTCTCCCCCTTCAAGGTCCAGGGCATGTTTCAGGAGACCATCGCCTTCGTGCGCCAGGCCCTGGCCGCGGAGCCCGTGCTGACCACCCCGCCCCGGATGACGGACGCTTCGCATGCATGAAGTGCTGCAAGCTGCCCTGGAGCTGCTGGCCCTGAGCGCCCTGCTGGCCGGGCTGCTGTTCTGGCGGTTCCGGCCGGCCCGCAATGAGGGGCACCGCCGCCCTCGCCGCCCTCATCGTCGTCGTTGAGGCTGGGCACCAGAGGCCATCGCGACGGAGCCGCCGCCATGCCCCTGCTTTGTGGGGACATGCCGGCGGCTCCGTCGTTGTCAGGGCCGGGAGGCTGGGGGAGATTACGGCTGCACCCGCAGAAAGTAGGCGGCATCCCAGTTCAGGTAGCGCCGGGCCAGGGCCTGAAGATCCTTGGGCGTCAGTCGCTGCGCCGCGTCCAGTTGCTGGCGGTTCAGGTCTGCGGGGAAGCCCTGGGTCAGCAAGGTGGCGGCTTCGTCGGTGCGGCTGAGCAGGGATTGGTGATCCCGGTAATAGTCGCCCTGCAGGACGTTTTTGCCGCGGCGGAGTTCCTCCTCGGGGAGCAGGGATTCATTGAGCTGGGCCGTCACCTTTTTGAAGCCTTCCAGGGCCTGGGGCATCTTGTCAGGGTCTGCCCCAATGTAGAAAAACAGCGCCCCCGTGGTGGGGCTTTGCCAGAGGAAGGCGGTGACGGTGTAGGCCAGGCCCTGCTTGTCCCGCAGGTCGGAGAAGAGCAGGCCGCTCATGCCGGCCAGGGTGGCGCGCAGCAGGGTCAGGCCGGGGGTGTCGGCATGGCCGGCCCCGGGCAGGGGAAAGGCGATGAGCAGGTGGGCCTGGTTGCGCTCTGCTAGGTGTAGCTCGGCGGTCTTGCTGTCGCCCCACTGCGGCGCCGTCCATTCCAGGCTGCCCCGGGCGGGGTCTCCGCCAATGCCCGCCGCCAGCCGCCCGGCCAGGGCCATCATGGCGTCCCTGGAAAACTCGCCGCACACGGCCAGGGTCCAGGGCATGGTGCGCTGATGGCGCCAGAACTCCAGCACATCTTCCCGGGTGAGGGTGGCGATTTCCTCGGGCTGGCCCTGGTGGAAGTAGCCATACGGATGATTCTTGAAGAGGAACGGGAAGACGTGCCGCAAGGCCAGGCCCATGGGCTGGTCTTCGCGCTTGCGGATGGCAGCGGCCAGGTTCTTTTGCTCCCGGGCCAGCTCGTCGGGGGCAAAGGCCGGGGATGCCAGGGCTTCTTCCAGAAAGGCCAGCAGCTCGTCCCCAAAGCGGGTGGGAAACTTCATGGACACGGTGAACAGGTTGCGGTGGGCGGCCACGCTCATGGACGCGGCGCGATCTGCCAGAAAGTCCTGAATCTCCGTGGCAGTGCGATTGCCCGTGCCCCGGTTGAACACCCAGGCTGCCAGCTCGGCCAGGCCCTGCTTGTCCGGAGGCACCAGGTGGTCCCCGCCGCGCATGCTCAGGGTGATGGCCGTGTACGGCAGGGTGGCATCGGGCATGAGCACCAGGGTGCGGCCGTCGCCCAGGTCCAGCCGCTCGGGTTCGCCGCGGCGGCCCTGTCCGAATGCCTGCTCCGCCAGGGGGCCGGTGGCATTGCCGGCGCTGCCGCCCCAGCTGGCGCGGACCATGCGTTCCAGGGCCTTGGCGCGGTCTTCGTCACTCACGGCGGCCACCAGGGAGGTGGCGTTGGACTGGGGCTCGCCATGCTGCCCCTGCGGGACGGCCGGCACCAACAGGGAGGCCACCAGGCGTTCCGGCTGCAAATATTCCCGGATGCGGGCCTGGAGGATATCCGGCGTGATGGCGGCCAACTCGTGGAAGTAGTTTTCCTCCGCCAACTGGGAGTTCTCGAAGAACTGGAAAAAGCCCAGCTTGGAGGTGAGCCCGGCGATGGTCTCCTTGGCCTGGAAGAGCTCGTGTTCCAGGTTCAGGGTGGCCCGGGCCAGGGCTTCCTGGCTGAAGGTGTGGGCGTCCAGGGTGGAGAGCTCCACCATGAGCTCCTGCCAGAACCGCTCCAGGTCCGCCGGGTCCAGGGTGGCGTAGATGGAGAACATGCCCACGCGTTCCAGCATCAGGGCGGAACAGGAGATGCTGTCCACCAGTTGGCGTTCGTACTTGAAGGTGCGGTACAGGCGGGAGGTGCGGTCCCCCCCCAGCAGGTAGGCCAACACCTCCAGCCCGGTGCTTTTGGCTGAGCGGAAGGAGGGGATGGGAAACGCCACGTGCACGTACGCCTTGTTCAGGGGCATGGATCCCACCTGCACCGTGGGGCCGGGGATGGCCCTGGCCACTGCGTTGAGCTGCGGGGTGGCCAGGGGCTGGGGCGGGTCCACGGGGGCGGTGTTTTGCAGGGAGCCGAACAGGGCCGTCGCCTTGGCCAGCACCTCGGCCTCCTGCACCTGGCCGCAGACGGCCAACAGCATGGACTGGGGCTGATACAGGGCGGCGATGTAGCGGTGGATGTCTTCCGCGGTGATGGCCTCCACGGTTTCCCGGGTGCCGATGATGGGCCTGGCATAGGGAGTGCCGGGCCAGATGCGGGGCTGCAGGTTTTTGAAGATGCGGGAGGAGGGGGTGTCTTCCCCGCGTTCCAGCTCGGCCAGGACCACCTTTTTTTCCGAGGCCAGTTCGGCGGGGTCAATGGTGGCGCCGAAGATCATGTCCTGGATCACTTCCATGCCCAGCTCCCAGCGGTCTGCTGGCATGTCTGCAATATACATGGTGTAATCGAAGCTGGTGGCGGCGTTCAGGTAGCCGCCGGCGCTTTCGATGTCCTGCGCCACCTGGCCCGGGGCGCGGGTCTTGGTGCCCTTGAAGACCATGTGTTCCAGCAGGTGGCTGATGCCGGCCTGCTCCGGGGTTTCGAAGGCCGACCCCGCATGGACGTAAAGCCGCAGGGACACCAGGGGGAAGCGGTCGTCCTCCTGCACGAGCACCGTGAGCCCGTTGGGAAGTTTGGTGATGCGGGGGCCGGAGACAGTGGCATCGGCAAGGGGCATGGTTGCAGCCTGGGAGGTAGATGTGAATGCGGACAACACCAGCACAAGACACGGCACAAACAGCACATAACGCAGCACTGAAATACTCCAGTCTGGAATTCACATGGCAACCGGATCGGGATCGCGGCCGGCAATGGCGGACAGCACGACAGCCGCAGCCAAACGGCGCGGGCAGGCAGGCGTCGAACTGTGGCCCAGTATAGTCATTTTTCACAGAATGCCTAGGCTTATGCAGCATCCATGAAGAAAAAGACATGGCCGGTTCGATATGCTCCCGGACGGCAGACGGTTGCGTCCGGCATGCGCCGGGGGTATGGGAATCCGATGGCTTCCCGTTCCACCTCGCTGCCCCGCATGAAGACGGGCGTGCTCCTGGCCGCCTTTGGCTCGGGCGTGCCTGCGGCGCAGCGTTCCCTGGTACACTTCGAGACTGCCGTGCGGGCGCTGTTTCCCGGCGTGCCGGTGCGCTGGGCCTTCACCTCCACCAGGGTGCGCACCCGGCTGGCCGGCGAGGGCGTGAAGACGGATTCCGTCCACAAGGCTCTGGAAAAAATGTATTTTGAACGCTTCACCCACGTGGCGTTGCAGTCCCTGCACGTCACGCCCGGGGCGGAGTTCGAGGCCCTGGGCCAGGCTGTGGAGACGGTGTGCCGGCAGTATGACGACCAGTGCCCGGCCGTGGCCCTGGGGCTGCCCCTGCTGGCCCGGGATGAAGACATTCCCGTCGTGGCCCAGGCCATTTTGCAGACCCTGCCCCCGCAGCGCACCCCTGGGGATCTGGTGGTGCTCATGGGGCACGGCACCTCCCACGAGGCCGATGCGCGCTACGATCGTCTGGCCGCCGTGCTCAGACCGGCGGACCCGCTGGTGGTGCTGGGAACCATGGACGGCGCCCGCTCCCTGGAAACCGTCCTCGCCGAACTGCACACCATGCCGGCAGGGCGCGTGTGGCTCGTCCCCTTGCTGGCCGTGGCCGGGGCCCATGTGCTCAAGGACATGGCCGGGCCGGGGCCCGAGTCCTGGAAATCCCGCCTGCAGGCTGCGGGCCGCACGGTGCTGGTGGTGCAGGATGGCGCGGCAGAGCGGCCGGCCCTGGCCGCCATCTGGATCGAGCACTTGCGTCAGGCCATGGCTTCCCTGCGCGGGGAGAACGGCTGATCGGGTCTCCCTCACTCATTCTGGCCCCATTCTTGCTTCCTTCATGCGAGCACGCAGCAGGCGTTGACGACCTGCTGCAGACGTAACAGGAGGCATTCCATGGCACGACGGCTCGTGGCGGTGTTCGTCGCAATGGCAATGGTGGCGATGCTTTGCGCGGCGACCAATGCCTGGGGAGAAGCCTCCCCGGCGGCGCTGCGAGATTTTCGATTCTTCGCCTCGCGGGCTGCCGATGGCGTGGTGGTGCAGGTGCAGTACGACCATGCCCTGCTGGGCTGGGTGGAGGCCGGGCACGTGATGTTCAAGGATTCCGGGGCGGTGGTGCTGGCCATCCGCGGCGAACGGCCGCGAGAGGTGGCAGACCTGGCCCAGGCCCTGAGCGCCGTCATCGCACACAAGGGGGCGGACGCCTTGTTGGGACGGCACCTGGCGCAGCTCATTGAGCGGCACCGGGCCGCGCCATAAACGTCAGCTTTTTGACGAGTCCACCTCCCGCACCCGCAGCACCAGCTTCAGCGGGGCCTCAAAACGGTTTGTCAAAGGCGCCCAGGGTGATTTTCTGGCGCTTGACCCCCCCGCCACTCCCGGCGCCGCGCAGGCTTTGTTCCAGGGAGAGCAGGCGCTTTTTGAATTCGTCCATCTCCAGCAGTTCGGTGTAATGTTTGAGTAGGGCCATGTAGCCGTTGGCCTGTTCCAGGGTCAGGCCGCCCTGGGACAGGGCCTGGAAGATGGCCGCCCCAAAGGCGGCGACCTCCTCCGGCGTGTTCAAGGGCGGAATTTCCAGGGGCGGGGCCGGGGTTTCCGGGCTGGGCCAGACATGGTCCAGGCACCAGACCAGGCAGCGGCTGTCGCCCTTGAGGGCGCGCTCCACCATGACCTTGGTCAGGGACAGGGCATGTTCCTCAAGATATTGCCGCACCTTGGCGAAGATTGCCGGGTGTACGTGCTGCTGGGGAATGCCGGGCCGGGGGGCTGTGGGGTCGGGCTTGGCCTCGCGACGGGAACGGCCGGCCAGGGTCTGGCCCAGGGGGGAGGCGGGAGGCTGGTCCATGCGACGTTCTGCGCCACGTTCTGCCCGCCGTTCCTGACCGCGTTCGGCTGGTCGCTCAATTGGTCGCTCCGCAGGACGTTCCCCCATGGACGGCGGGGTCGGGCGCTGCCTGGCCGAAGTGCCCAGGCGCGCAGCACTGCCAGCCTGGGGCGCAGGAGGTGCGGAGGTGGCAGCCGCCTGGGGTGATCTGGATTCGGGTCTGGCCGCCGGCCTGGGGGCTGCGGCGGCGTCGGACGCAGGGCGGGGTTCCTCCTTGCCGGGCAGGGGATGCCGCGCCGCGAGGCGGGACAGGATTTCGCGCTGCAGATCCAGGGACAGGGCCGGCGGCGCAGGCACCTCCGGGGATTCGGGCGTGGGCTGTGGCGTCGTGAACACGGCCTCGGCCTGGGGCGGCTGCTGGGGGGATGTGGCAGCCGGGTGATCTGGTGCGGGTGCTTCCTTTGGGAATTCAACAGTCTGTATGATAATCTGTTCCTGGGGGAGCGGCGGGGTCTCTGCCAGGGGCACCGCAGGGCTGGTTTCCTCAAGCTGGAAGGTGAACTCGTCGGCGGCGAGGCTGGCTTCATCGGGGGCTGGCTCCTCCCCCGCCGCCTTCCCGGGTTCGTCGGCGCTGGCGGCGGGCTGCTCGGCCTGGAGCCCGGGGAGCTCGGGAATCCCGGACACCTTGGGATCCACGGGGGGAATTTCGGGGACGCTGGCTGGCGGTGGTGCGAGGTCTTCCAGGGCAAAGACGGGCTCTTGGTCTTCGGGAGTCTGCTCCGGCTGCGCGGGAAGCTGCGCAGGCTCTGGGACGATTTCGGATTCTGGCGCCTTGTCTTGTGGTGCTTCAGGCACGGCAAGGGGCGGCAGCTCCTCTTCCTCGGCTTCGTGCTCCAGCTCCAGGGGCTCCAGGGCCCCGGCTGCTTCCGTACCTTTCGTAACGTCTGCCGGGTCGGGAAGCGCCTGGGATGGGGGCGGAGGGGCTTGGGGCTCCTCGGCATCCGACTCCTCAGCTGCAGGGGCCTCGATTTCCAGGGTCATGGGCTCCAGGACCATGGATTCCAAGGGCATGGGCGTTTCGGCCCCAAGGGTTTCGACCTGTGCGCCCTCGGCAGAAGCCGCGTCGGTGGCCTCCTGGGGCTCACCCTTGGGTGCGTCGGCCGCGGCAGGGGGCTCCATACGGGGCGACACCGGCTCCGGCGCGGGCTCTTCGCCAGGGGCTTCAGGCTGCTGCGCCGGCCTGGCTTCCTGGATCGAAGCGGGCGGCGTGAACACCAGCTCTGCCTGGGGGGCCGCGGGGGAGGCTTTGGGCCGGGGCGGAAGCAGATCTTCCAGTTTGATATCTTCCATTACCTCGGGGACATCGGCAGAGGCGAAGGCCGGGTGGAGGTCCTCTTCGGGCGTCTCCGCAGGAGGGGTTGCCGGGGACTCCCCGGCTGCTTGTTGGATGGGAGGCTCTTCGGGTACGAACACGGGCTCGATGTCGGAGGCCTGAGCCGTCTCAGGGTCGATATCGGGTTCGGGCTCGGGTTCGACAGCAGCCGGGAATGGAATGTCGATGTTGATGTCGTCCAGGTCCAGGGGCTGGTCGTCCAGGGCCAGGCTCGGCGGTGTGGCAGCGGGCAGGGGGGCCGGTTCCGGATGGGGGGTATCGTCCGCCCAGGGGGCTGTCAGGTCGTCGGATGCCAGGTTGTTGGACGTGGCGGCTAGGTGTTGCCGGGACTGGGACTGCCGGGCCATTTCTTCCCAGGAGGCGCGATCGGCGTCCGTCAGCTCGTTTTCCCAAACCTGCCGGGCCACGCCGGAAAGGACGCTCTTGTCGACCTTGTATTCCTTGCTAAAGACTTCGGTGAAGTACTCGAAGCCTGGAGAATCCACACCGTAACTCATGGTTGCTCCCGCGGACGTGCAGTCGCCAGGATGAATGCCTGCGACCATCGTGTGCTGCACGCATCCTAACAAACAAACATGTATTTCGGCAAATGTGGGAGCGGTGGGGAGGCAGTATTTTTCCCGTGCTGGCATTTTCCTGCACAAACATGCGGGCGGCATGCGACCTTTTCTGGAAGGAGCTGAAATGTTTCGCGTAATCATGCCAAATTTTCGGCGCCGACCCTGGCCTTGCCTCTGTACGCGCCGGCAAGTGCATGGTAAGATTGCCGAAGCCAAAAATTTCAACCGCCCCCATGGCGGGTGCAACACCGGCGCAAGCCGCGGAGGCCGATGGCATGGAGCATGGCAGAATTCCCCCCAGCGGGCGTGAGCCTCGCATGACTGGCGCCACCCTGGCCATGGCGGCTGGCCTTACCAGTGGACAGGCCCAAGACTATCTTGCGGAGTATGCGGAATTTTTCCCCAAGGCCGCATCGCCGCAGGACACGGCATACACCAGCGATTGCGCCACACGGCTGCGGTCTATTCACGAGTTGCTGCAGGGTGGCCTGACAGCGGACCAGGTGCGGCAGCAGCTCTCGCATTTGGCAGCAGCACAGGCGGTGGTGCCGCATCCGGCCCTTCTTGCGTCCCTGGCTGCGGTGCTGACCCCCGCGGTGGAGTCGGGCGTGCGGGCAGCCATAGCCCCGGTGCTGGAGCGATTGTCTCTCCAGCTGGAGCGCCTGGCCGACCGGCTGGGGGCTCCGGAAATCCTGGGGGCCGAGCTGGCAGCGCCCGAACCCGTGGAGCCGGTAGCGCCCGTGGAGCCGGTGGGAGAGCCCGAGAAACCCCTCGAGTCCCTGGAACCGGACGATCTCACCGAAACGGGCGAGTTCATTTTTGATGATGCGCCCGAAGCCGCAGAGCCGGTGGCGCCTGCGGCGGTGCTGGATGTCGAGGCCTCGACCGAAGATCTGCTCCTGGAAGAGGCCGTGCTGCAGGAGCAGGAGTGCGAAGCACCTGCCGAGGCACAGGATCTGCCAGCCACAGCAGACAGCATCGGAGACACTTCCGGAGAGGATGCAGACCTCGTGCGGCTTGATGCCCTGGAAGAACTGGACATCCCAGACGATGCCCCAGACGCCACACCCCTAGAAGACGAGACCTACGTGGTGGTGGAAGAGGTGCTGGCGCCGGACGAGTCCCCCGCCGAACCCCTGCCAGACCACAGCGAAGAGCTCCCCAGGGACCAGATGCAGGCCACCACCGTGTTTGATGGCGAGATCTCCGAGCTGTTCCCAGATCTTGAGGATATTGAGGATCTGGAAGAGCTGTCTGGCCTGGACGAATTGCCCGAACTGGATGAGCTGACGGAATTTCCCGAGCACTCGGAGCCCCTTGATTCGTCGGAGCAGCAGGAGGCTGACGCGCTGCACCCCGCCGAGGGCATGGGCATGGATCTTGCCTCCGATGCTGATGTGCCTGGCCCCGAAATTGCCCTGGAGCAGACCCAGGACGCGCCGTTTTTTGCTGCTGAGGCCGTACCCGAGGAGGCCGAGGCAGCGGAGCAGGATTCGTCCGTGGCCACCCTGGAAGATCTCCTGCATGTAGCAGACGCCGAGGTCGAATCTGACGCAGACGCCGAGGGCGAAGCCGCTGACACCACCACCGGGCTCGCTGGCGCGCCCGAGCACTGGTCCCTTGAAGAGGCTGCCCCGGCCCTGCCGCAAGAGGCCCCCGCAGCCGTCCCGGCGGCGGAAACGCCCATGCCGGGTGCCGGGCAGGTGGCCGCCGAGGAGCTGCTTGAAGCCCCTGCGGAGGAGGAACCCTGGGAATTCATCACCACCGAGTCCCTTGCCGACGAGGCCGGCCAAGCCTCAGGCGGCGGGACAGGTACTGAAGAAGGCATTGAGCTGGCCGAGACCGCCGGTGCCGAGACCGCCGAACCGGCCTGGAACTTCGAGCTGCCCGAACTGGACGCGTCCAATACCGCCATGCCCTGGAGCTTTGACCTGCCTCCCCTGGATGACACGTTGGGCAGCGCCCGGGACGAGGCGGACACCGCCGGAGGCGGCGCTGGCCGGGCTGCCTCCACGGGAACGCCGGGGGATGCGGCGGGGCAAACCGCGCCCAATCTGGAGGACCTTGCAGACCTTGCTGGCGCCGACATCAGCCCTGAGGAGACGGCCAAGGACATGCCGGACACCCTGGGCGGCCCGGGGGCCCTGGACTCCCTCATTCCCCCGCCGGCGGAGGTCCTGGTGGCCGCCGCTCCCCTGGCCGGTGTGCTGGATGAAGCCGCATCTCCCCCGGCAGGCACCGCCAGCGCCAGCGGGGCCAGCGGGGCGGCCCAGGTGGAGCCCGCCCCCGCGGAGCAGTCCCTCATTGTCCTGGATGGCGCCGAGGAGCCCGAAGCCGAGCGCACGGTCATCGAATTCAACGAATACAACGAACCCCTCTCGCCGCCACGCACCCCCAAGGAAACCCGCCGGGTCATCTGGTACATGCACAAGCGCGGTTGCACGGCCACGCAGATTGCGGATTACCTGTCCCTGGAGCGTGTGCCCAGCTTTTCCGGTCGCGCCAGCTGGGACATGCGCGACGTGGACACGGTGATTAAAAAAATCGCCGCCCGTCTGCAAATCCGCAAGCAGCAATTGCAGCAGCAGCAGGCCTCCGGAGCCCTGAACGAGCTCATCGGCTGATCCCTTCCTCCTGACGGACAGACTCGTAACAGCGCCGCAGCCCCTGGCTCCGGCGCTGTTTTTTTATGGCGGTCAACCCCTCCCTGACGGTGCGGCGCGGGCATGGCCGGGCATGGCCGGCACCCGCGGCGCAGCGGTGCCTATGCTGGCTCCATGGCGCTGCAAGCACCAGCGCAGGAGGAAACAATGGACCACCACCCCCATGCACCCGGCACCGATCTAGTGTGGGACCGCCATGCCTGGGATCAGGATGCCTGGGATCCCGAGTCCCTGGACTGGCAGGCCCTGCCGCCCACCCTCCAGGCCCTCCGGCGATTGCTGGGGGCCGCGGCAACCGTGCTGCTGGCCGAATCCCACGGCGGCGCCGTGGTGTATGTGCCGCTGTTGCCGACGGCGAATCATCCCCTGGCCGCCTGCATCGGCCTGCCCGCGGCGCGGCAGCTGAGTCGGGTGTATGGCGGAGAGAAGTTTCATGTCCCCAAGCTGGACGCCATCCAGCGCCAGGTGCGGCAGGCCCGTCTGCGGCACCTGCATGGCCTGGGGACAAGCGTGCACGAGCTGGCCCGCACCTTCAGCCTCACGCCACGGCGGGTGCGGCAGCTGCTGGCTGCTTGAGTTTTTTTCAATGTATTATGAAAGGAGCGTATTGCATGCAGAAATTCACCTCCCGCAAGCTCTGGACCGCCATCCTTGGCAGCGCCCTGCTGCTGGCCGCCCGGGCGTTGGATCTGGATGTCGGCCCGGATCAGCTCTATGCCGCGGCGGGCGTCCTCATTTCGTACCTGCTGGGGCAGGGGCTGGCCGATGCCGCGGGCGACGGCGGCGAGTCCCGATGAGCGACCGAGACCTTCGCGACCTGTGGGACGCCATCGACGTCCTGCGCACCCAGCAGCACGACGCAAACACCCTGCTGGCGGAAATCAAGACCATTCTTAGTGAACGGTGCGAGGGCCGCGGCCGGCGCATGCAGGAGCTGGAGGCCGGGCTGGAGCAGGTGCGGGCCCGGGTATGGTGGTTCGCCGGGGCGTCCTCGGTGGCGGCCTTTGTGGTGTCGCGGCTGTGGCCATCGGGATTCGGAAAATGACAAGCCAAGGAGGAATAGGGACGCATGAGCCCTCAATCCATCATTGCCCAGTGGGATTCGCCACCGACGGGACCCCTGCGGACCGGTCGCACCGTGCCTGCGCCGGAGCAGATCGATCTGGTGGCCAGCGTGTTGCAGAGCGGCGGCAGCCTGCAGACGGCGGCGGCCGCGGCAGGGGTATCCCGGCAGCAACTGGACGCCTGGTTGGCCCTGGGCACGCAGGTGCTGGACCGAGGGCCCCGCAGCAGGCGCAAGGCCTCGGCGCTGGAGACGGCCTGTGCCGCCCTGGCCTCCCGAGCCCGCATGGAAATGGCCCGCACCGAGGCCGCCTGCCTGGAGGCCATCCGCCGCAGCGCCGTGGAGGGCGAGACCGTGCGCGAAACCGTGCGCGTGGTGAACGAGGATGGTCAGACCGTCAAGGAGACTTCAACCACCAAGCATGCCGCCCCGCAGTGGAAGGCCGCCGTCTGGTGGCTGGAGCACGTGCTGCCGGAGCAGTGGGGCGGCAAGGGGGCAGAGGCCTCCGCCTGCGGCCCGGTGCGGCTGACCATCATCCCGGACACTGGCTCCGGTGCCGAACCCGAACAGGAGTGCGACGAATCCGCATGAGCACCGCCCCTCACGAGACAACCCTGCACGCCCTGCCGCATCAGCTCCAGGTGCTTTCCTCCACCAAACGGTACATTTTTCTGGGCGGCGGCGTGGGCAGTGGCAAAAC
>JAIWOE010000122.1 GCA_020217165.1 Desulfovibrio sp.
GTGCTGCGTCAGCCCCTGGAGGACGGTGAGGTGACCATCTCCCGCGCCTCCATGAGCCTGTCCTATCCCGCCAACATGATGCTCGTGGCAGCCATGAATCCCTGTCCTTGCGGCTATCTGACGGACATGCGTCACGCCTGCACCTGTGCCCCTGCCCAGGTGCAGCGGTACCGCAGCCGGCTTTCCGGACCCCTCCTGGACCGCATTGACCTGCATGTGGATGTGCCGGCGGTGCACCATGCGGACCTGATGCAGCGGGCAGCCGGGGCGGATTCCGCCACCATGCGCGCCCGGATTTTCGCCGCCCGGGAGCGCCAGGCCCGTCGCTATGCCGGCACGCCATGTCGCACCAACGCCGATCTTTCTGGCAAATGGCTGGAATCATTTTGTCCGTTGGAGTCGGAACACCGTGCCTTTCTGGAAACGGCCGTGCAGCGCCTGGGGCTCTCGGCCCGGGCCTTCACGCGGGTGCTGCGCATCGCCCGGTCCATTGCCGATCTGGAAGGCGCCGAGGCTCTGCAGGTGCCCCACCTGGCAGAGGCCATCAATTACCGCAGCCTGGATCGGCAGGGGAGTGCGGCATGATGACACTGCCCTCGCGTTGCGTGTCCGATCACGGGGCTGCGCCCCACTACCGCCCGGTTCGGGCGCCAGGAGCAGCCATGCACACCATGGTGCTGACAGTGTTGATGATGTTGCTGATGACGACCGGTCCTGCCCTGGCCGCGTCGGCCGCTACGGCGGACACCCTCGACGCCGCCCTGTGTCAGGCCCAGTCCCGGCTGGACCGCCTGCACAAAACCCTGGCACCCCTGGAAGCCCGCAAAGGCCGGCCGGTGGTGGACAAGGACACCCTGGCCTCGGCCCTGGCGGCCATGGCCGAGGAGAACCTGCTCATCCGCGATGCGTTGTATGAGGTGGTGCACACCCCCTGGCCTGCGGAGGTCAAACGCGCTTACATCGAGTATTTCCTCGCCCCCAGCCAGGCATCAGGGCCTGGAGCCGGGCCTGGAGCCGGGCCTGGAGCCAGGGCTGGAGCTGGCCCCGCATTGGGCCTGGCCCAGCGGGTGGGCACGGAAAACCTGGCCGCCCTGCGGCGGCTCCTGGAGACGCCCCTGCTGGAAGACGCCGGCTGGCCCACGCGTGCCATGTTTGGAGCAGAGGCGGACTTCCACGCCTTCATCATCGTGGTTCAGGGCCGGGGTGCAGACCCGCAGTGGGTGGCACAGGTGATTGCCCCGCGTCTCAAGGCCCTGGCCGGGCGCGACGAGATCCACCCCCTGGGAGCGGCATGGCTGGCGGCGGAAGCCAGGCCGGATGCGGCCACCTTTGCCCGGCAGTGCAGGGAGGCCGGGGCGCCCTGGAGCCGCTACGGCGCGCAGTTGGAAGGATTGACGGCGCTGCAGGCGCTCATGGCCACCCTGGAAACGGCAACGCAGTTGCCGTCCCTGACGCCGGCACCCTGTGGTGCGGAGCGGCCGGGCAAGAAGTAGCGGGCTCAGGCCCTGGCATAGATGATGGCGCCGCCGGCACGCTCGATGAAATCCGGGTTGGTTACTCGGTCCACCACCAGCCGGCCTTCGGGGGACGTGACAAAATCCTTGGTGGCGGGATGCACCATCAGACGGCCCTCGGCCGTGGTGGCAAAGGGTTTGGTGGGTGGATGCACCACCAGACGCCCCGCGCCTTCCACCACAGTGTGCCCGGCGCCCTCCACCACCACATGCCCGGGCGGCGCCGTCCAGACTTCCCGTCCCGCCGGGCCGGTCCAGACCTCCCGGGCCGCCGGGCCCGTCCAGACTTCCCGCGCAGGGGGGCCGGTCCAGGTCTCCCGGGCCGCAGGGCCGGTGTGAACAAAAGTGGAATTGTCGATGGCGACGCCATTGAGGCTGAACATGGCGGACTCCTATTCCTGATGTATAAAACGTCTGCAACAAAGGGGCAAGCCCTGCGCGCGACTGGTTGTCCCTTGCCAGCCCTGTGCCTGCCACGTATGATGCTCCGATGCGATTCCCTTCCCTTTGCCTGCTCGTAAGCATGGCCGTATGGGCCGCCGTGGTCGTTCCGGCCCGGCGGGTCCTGGCGATGCAACGTGTCACCCTGGCCATCGTCACCACCCCGGGCTCGGCCCAGCACGTCACGGCCACGGCCTTCAAGACCCTGGTGGAAAACGCCACGCAGCATGTTCCGGGCGGGCCCCTGGTGGTCTCCATCCAGCATTCCGCGTCCCTGGGGGATGAAACGTCCATCCTGCAGCAAATCCAGCTGGGCGCGGTGGAACTGGGCATCATCACCTCGGGTCCGTTGGAGGAATTCGTCCCGGCGGTGTCCGTCATCAGCTATCCCTACCTGTTTGCGTCTCATGCCCAGGTGGACGCCGTGCTGGATGGCCCCATCGGCACGGAGCTGTTGACGCGACTGGCGCCGGTGGGGTTCAAAGGACTGGCCTTTTCAGAAAACGGCTTCCGGCACCTCACCAACAGCAAGCGCCCGGTGCACACCGTGGCCGATGTGGCGGGGCTGAAGATTCGCGTCATGCGTTCGGCCATGCACCACGCCCTGTGGCGCATGCTGGGCGCGAATCCCACCCCCATGGGCTGGCCCATCTACACCGAACTGGCCCAGGGCGCCGTGGACGGTCAGGAAAACCCCCTCTGGGTGGTGGCCGAGGCCAGATTGCACGAGGTGCAGCGCCACCTGAGCCTCACGCACCACGTCTATTCCGCCCACGTCTGCCTGGGGAATTTGCGCTGGTTTGACCGGCTGGATCCCGCCCTGCAGCAGGCCGTGCTCACGGCCATGCGCCAGGCCGCGGTGCACCAGCGGGCCTGGGCCCGGGAACACGAAGCCGCCTACCTGGACTCCCTCAAGGCGGCCGGCATGCAGGTGACCGAGCCCGAGACAGACGGCTTCAAGGCCAGGGCTGCCGGCATGCTGGACGCGCCGGTGTATGCGGATCCCGCGGTGCATGCCCTGCTGCTGCAGGTGTTGGACGCCGCGCGCGCGAGCCAGCCATGATCCGCCGTCCCGGGGGGGCGGTGGCGCAGGTCCTGGGATCTTGGCTGGACAGGGTGGCGGATCGCGGAGGGCAGGCGACCGAGGTGCTGCTGGCCGTGTTGTGCATGGCCGTGGCGGTGGTGTTGTGTGTGCAGGCCGTGTGTCGATACGTGTTCAATGCATCCCTTCCCTGGCCCGATGAGCTGGCCCAGGTGCTGCTGGTCTGGCTGACCTTCCTGGGCGGTGCAGCGGCCTGGCGGCGCGGTACGCACCTGGGGGTGGCAGCGGCCACGGGCTGGCTGACGGCCCGGTTCGGCGGCGGGGCTTTGGCGCGTTGGATTCCTCATCTGGCCGGGCTGTGTTTTTTTGCCGTGCTGTTCTACCACGGATTGGTGCTGTGTGAGATGCTCTTGCCGCAGCGTTTTCCTGCCCTGGGGGTGACCAAGATCGTCTCCTACGCCGCCATTCCCGCCAGCGCGGCCTTGATGGCCGTGCATAGTCTGGCGGTGCTGCTGGGCGGCCCGGCCTCGCGGCAGATGATGCCTGGCCCAATGCCTGGCCCGATGCCTGGCTCAAAATCCGGCTCCATGGCTGGGCCGACCACCGGCAGGGGCGGCGCGTGAGTCTTCTGGCGCTGGGAATTTTCCTGGGGCTGCTCCTGCTGGGCACGCCCATCGCCGTGGCCATGGGCGTGGCCGGGGTCGCCGCCCTCTGGTGGGGTGGGTATCCCCTGGAACTGTTGGTGGAGCGCCTGCATGGCGGCGCCAGCATGCAGGCCCTGCTGGCCGTGCCCCTGTTCATGATCATGGGTCGGATCATGGAAGCCGGCGGCCTGCTGACCCGGCTCATGGATGTATCCCTGGCGGCGTTGGGGCATGGTCGCATGGGGGTGTCCCTGGCCTGCGTCCTGGCCTCCATGCTCTTTGCCGGCGTCTCGGGGTCGGCGGCGGCGGACGTCACCGCCGTGGGGGCGTTGTTCATCCCGGCCATGCTCCAGCGGGGCATGCACCCGGCCCGGGCTGCGGCGCTGCAGGCGGCCGGAGGCTCCATGGGCATCGTCATCCCGCCAAGCATCCCCATGATCGTGTACAGCGCCATCACCGGCGTGTCCGTGGGGCGGTTGTTCACCGCCGGGCTGCTGCCTGGGGTGCTCATGGCCGTGGCCCTGGCGGCGGTGGCCAGGCTGCAGGATGGGTGGAATCCGACGGCATCCCGTGCAAACATTTTCACCGCCCCGGCATTCTGGCCGGCCTTGCGCCGGGCCGTGCTGGTGGCCCCCGCGCCGGTGCTGGTGGTGGGCACCATCCTGCTGGGCATGGCCACGGCCACGGAGGCGGCGGCCCTGGGCCTGGCCTATGTGGTGCTGGCCGGGCTCGTGGGTACGAGGGAACTGCGGGTGGACATGCTGCCGCGGTGTTTTCTGGAGGGCGGCACCTCCGCCGCCAAGGTGCTGTGCATCATTGCCGCAGCCACGCCCCTGACGTGGATTCTGGCCATGGATCAGGCGCCGGCGCGGGTGGGTGCGTTGCTGGCGGAGGTGGCGGGTTCACCCTTGGTGCTGCTGCTGGTGGTCAATCTGGTCTTGCTCCTGGCCGGGGCCATCCTGGAAACCACGTCCTGCCTGCTGCTGTTTGTCCCCCTGCTCAGTCCCCTGGCCCAGGTGTGCGGCCTGGCCCCGGAGCAGATGGGGGTGATGGTGGTCATGAACCTGGCCATCGGCATGCTCACGCCGCCCATGGGGGTCTGCCTGATGCTGGCCGGCGCCATGGCCGGGCAGGGCATGGGGGCTGCCAGCCGGGCGGCGGTGCCCTATGTACTGACGCTGCTGGCGGTGCTGGCCCTGGTGGCCCTGTGGCCGCCCCTGACCACCTGGCTGCCAGCCTATTTGTTTTCCTGATTGAAGAAAGGGTGTGTTTCCGTTATGCTGCAGGCTGGTGTTGACGGCGTGCCGGCGTGAACCATCAACCGCAGACAAGGCACAACGCCCATGGCAATCTCCCACGCAAAAGAACTCAAGAAGCTGTGCAACGCCTTGCGGCAGCGGGCGGATCAGCTGGCCACCATGGAGCCGCAGTCCCTGGACGCGGCCGGGGTGCAGGCCCTCAGTGACGACCTTGCCGCCCTGGCGGAGCAGACCGAGGACACCGCCGGCCTCTCTCCCCGGGCCAGACGACGGGCCATGGTGGACAGCCTGCAGCGGACCCTCCTGGCCGGCGCCATCTTTCTGGGCATTCTGGTGCTCAATGCCAAGGTCTTCCACGACCACAGTCTGGTGACCACCCGGGATGTGGGCAAACTGGTGCGTGGCGTCATGCCTGCGGGCACGGATGTGGAACTTTACGCCATGCTGCTGCAATGGGCCATGGCCGGCTCCTTTGCCTTGCTGCTTTTCCTCCTGGCGCTCATGGTGGCGACGGTGGTGGAAGGGGTGCTGCGGCTGGTGCGCTTCCCCTGGCTGAATGCGGTGTCTTTCTCGCTGCTGACGCTGATCTGCAGCGGAGCCGGGCTGTGGGCGTATCTGTTTTATTCTCCCAACTTGAAGAATCTTTTGTACGACTTTTTCCGCTAGGGTTCGTCCTCAACGACCCGTGTGCTCGGGACGCAATTCCGGGCCGCCTGCAGGCAGGCCTTACCAGCCGGCGCGCCCGGCGGGGGCATCGGTTCCACCATCCTCGCCGGGCTCCCTGTCCATGTCCCAGCGAAGTTCCCATGGGTGAGATGAGTCGCGGACACTCCAGTCCGGGTCGAAGTCCAACTCGCGTCCGGTTTCCCTGGCGGCGTCCTCAGCGACCTCCCACGGATCCCGGGCGGCCCGGCCGTAGAATTGCTCGAAATAGTGACGGGCTTCGGGGTCGCGCGCCTGCACCAATCCCAGCCGGCGTTCCACAAGGTACCGGAAAAACACCTGCAGCGCCGCACGTGCACCAGGGCCCAGCCCTTTGCGGCTCCAGGCGCGGGTGGACACCGTGACGCCCGCCCGGTTCCAGGGCCGGATGTGCGCCGGGCCCAGTTCCTTGGCCCGCAAGGACAGCTCCACATCCTCCATGAGCCACAACGCCGGGAAGCCGCCCGCCTGATCCAGGGTTGCCCGGCGGATCCATTGCGCCTGATCGCCGACGCAAATCTCCGTGCAGCGGGCCCGCAGGGCGTGGCACAGGGCGATGACCCACCATTCGTCCTCCTGCCGCGCAAAGCGCAGGCCCAGGGCGCCGTGCACGGCGTCGGGCCGAGCATCCAGGGCCTGGACCAGGTGCACCAGGGCATCGGGGTGCATGGTCAGCTCCGCATGCAGGAAGAGTAGCACGTCGCCGGTGGCCACGTGAGTTGCCGCAGCGATCTGCCGGCCCCGGCCGCGTGGGGCATGGATCACCAGACAGCGCGTCTCCCGGGCCACGTCCAGGGTGTCGTCATAGGAGCCGCCGTCGGCCACCAGGATTTCCACAGTCATGGGGCGGTCTGGCCGCTGGGAAGTCAGCCAGTCCTGGAGGGTGCGCATGGCGGTGCGCAAGGATTCCAGGCACTGGCGCAGGCGATCGGCCTCATTGAGGGTGGGGATGATGACGTTCAGGGAGGCCGGCGGGGCATGCCGGGTGGGCTGCAGGGCATCGCTGCGCCACAGGGCCCGGAGCAGCAACGCCAGCACGGGCAAAGCGGACACATCCCGCAGCCAGGCATGTTCCGGGAACGCCACGGCGCAGACCTGCACGGTCATGAAGGCCACGGCCGTACGGGAGGGGAACAGGGGCAGCAGGACAGCCGGCAACAGCAGGGACCACGGGGGCAGGCTGGGCAGCCACACCAGCACGGTCAGGCTGGCCAGGAACACCGCGCGAAGCCGCTCCTGTACCGAAAGCCAGATGCCGGCCAGGCACAGCAAAAGCCCTGCGGCCAGGACCAGGGGCGTTAGCGTGGCGGCTGCCGGCTGCAGCAGGCGGTACAGGATGCCGTCAAACATGGGCGGCTGGTGGCCAGCCTGCAGCACGCTGGCCAGCAGGGCGGGGCCGGCGTCCAGGAAGGGTGCCCACAGCACCAGGGGCAGGGCGGCCCACCACAGGCGGGGCAGGGTGCTGCGGGTGATGAAAAACGGCAGCAGGGACCACGCCAGGGGCTGGGCCATGCCGGCCAGCCCCAGGAGCAGGAAGCCCAGGCGGTCCCGACCGGGCCGGTCGACATGAAAAGACACCAGGCCCGCGGCGACGCAGCCGACCATGATGGCGTCCAGACGTCCTTCCCCGGCAACAAAATACAGCACCAGGGGATTGAGGGCGTACAGGGCCAGGGCGGCATCCGGTGCTTCCCGAACCTTGGCCAGCCAGGCCACGCAGGCCAGGGCCAACAGTTCAAAGGCCAATACCGCAGCCTTGGCGGCCATGATCGTGGGCGAACAGGCCGCGGCCAGGCGGAACACCAGCTGCGTCAGGGGAGGCGAGGTCGCAGCGGCGTCATTGTGGGTGATGAGGGGCCAGACGGCGGCCATGGGGCCGCCACGCATGGCCTCCAGGGCGGCATGGGCCGGTGGCTGGGCATATGGGTTGAAGCCCTGCAGCTGCAGCCAGCCTTCCCACGCGGCGCGGGACAGATGGGGGGCGGCATCGGTCTGTAAAAAGAACAGGGCGCGCAGCATCAGCCCCAGGGCCAGGATGGGCCAAAACAAACGGGGACCATCCTGGCGGATGGCCCCCGTATAGAAGACAATCAAGAGGGCGAAGGCGGCACCCCAAAGGGCCGCCATGGCCGGAGCGTTGGGGCCAATCCGCCCCAGGTGGGCCATGGCCGCCAGGCAGGCGGCACAGCCCAGCAGTGGCGTTGGCAGGCAACGCGGTGAGGCTATTTGTTGCGCAACCACTTAAAGGCGTTCCCCACGGTCAAGGCGCCCACACCCAGGAAGCCCAGGGCATAGATGAGCAGGAAGGGGCCCACCGCGTAGTGGCCATCGGCAAAGTAGCACACCACACCAATCATGCACCAAGAGCCAGCCAGCAGTTCCCACATGTGCTGATTGCTGCGGGAGGCCTTGTACTGCTTCACACCGCCGTTCAGGCCAGCCTTGGGCGTACGCACAAAGGCGCTTTGCTTGCCCATCACCGCTTCAATGACGGCTTTGGTGTTGTTCACGGCCAGGCCGCATCCAAAGAGCACCATGGACGGGATGAGGGCCAGGGTCTTCCAGAAGGAATGCCCCAGGGCGCGTTGCGCCGTCATGTACAGCCGGTTGGGGCCGGAACAGGAGAGCAGCAGCAGGGTAATAAAGACCAGGAACGGCATGCCCTCAAACCCGATGTTGCCAATGGCCATCACGGGCATGGCCAGGATGGCCAGGAACAGCATGATGGGGTGCACGCCGTAGTGGCTCATGTGCATGAACGCCTGGAACTTCTTGAAGAGGGAGCCCTGGTGCCGCATGACCTGGGGCATGAGCTTGATGGCAGTCTGGATGGAACCCTTGGCCCAGCGGAATTGCTGCGCCTTGAAGGCGGCCATGTCGGCCGGGATTTCCGCAGGCACGGCCAGGTCGATGAGGAACCGGCAATCGTAACCCGCCAGCTGGATGCGGTAGGAGAGGTCCATGTCCTCGGTGAGGGTGTCATCCTGCCAGTTGCCGGCATCGTAGATGGCCTTTTTGCTGAACACGCCGGCGGTGCCGTTGAAGTTCAGGTACAGGCCATTGTAGTTGCGGGCGCTCTGTTCGATCATGAAGTGCCCGTCGATGCCCACGGCCTGCAGCTTGGTGATGAGGCTTTCGTCCCGGTTCAGGTGGTCCCAACGGCCTTGCACAAAGCCGATTTCGGGGTGGTCCACGAAATAGGGGATGGAACGCAGTAGGAAGTCCTTGGGCGGCACGAAGTCCGCGTCAAAAATGGCGATGTAGTCGCCCTTGCAGAATTCCTGGGCGTAGCGCAGGGCGCCGGCCTTGAAGCCCTTGCGGTCAGGGCGGTGCACCTGGACGATGTCCACACCCTTTGCGCGCCATTCGGCCACCTTGGCAGCCACGATGTCGCGGGTTTCGTCGGTGGAGTCGTCCAGCACCTGGATTTCATGCATGCCGGCGGGGTATTCCATGGCCGCACACGCATCGATACACCGGGCAATGACGTTGGCCTCGTTATAGATGGGAATCTGCGTGGTCACGCGGGGCAGACGGGCGCAGGCCGGGTTGGCCAGGGTCATGGCCTGGCCGCCGTAAAAGGCGTCCAGATCGGCGGCGTCACGCTTGCGGGATTCCGCCACGCGACGCTGAAACAGGTGTGTCATCACGTGGCAATTAATGCCATAGATGGTCAGGATGGTCGCACAGACGATGTAGATAACGACCAGGAGTTCCATAGCTTTTTTAAACCTCTGTGAGGGGGTGGTGGTTGCAATGCGGCGCGAGTATGTGGCCAATTAAGTCCCCGGTCAAGAGGCGCAAGGGCGGAACTGATCCTTGAAACAAATTTTTTACCTTGCCAAGGCCGCAAGATAAATTCTACACAAATTTTTGTCATGTAGCCCTGTGGCAACATGCTTTAAACAACTTGGAATTACGGAAGATATTTCGGGGGGATTGAGAATGACGCTTCAGGACGTCTCGCATGGCATGATCAACTGGAATGAACTCATGACCACTGATCCAGCGCGGGCGAAGGCGTTTTACGGGCAACTCCTGGGCTGGACCTTCGAGGAGTACCCCTCCTGCGGCCAGCAGTATGCCGTCATCAAGGTCGGAGAGCGGGTGATCGGTGGCATCATGGACATGCCTCCCGAGGCGTTGACCCTGGGCGCCCCGCCCAACTGGGGCTGCTACATCACCGTGGACGATGTGGACCTGACGGTGGAAAAGGCCAAGGCCCTGGGTGCGACGGCCATCATCGAGCCCCGCAACATCCCGGAAGTGGGGCGTTTTTCCGTGATTCAGGATCCCCAGGGCGCGGTCATCAGTTTTATTTCATACGGGATGATTCGGTAGCATTCAGCCTGCTGCCGCCACCGAATTGCCTCGGGTCGGGTTGGCGAAGAGGCCTCTGCAGAGACCTCCCCGCCGCGACCGGCTGACAGCCTTGCATTATTCCGTGCGCAATTTCTGGATGAGGGTTTCCAGCTCCGAGGCCAGGCCGGCCAGGATGTTTAGGGCCTTGGAAGCCTCGGCCATGGCCAGGGAATTCTCGTTGGCAATGCCGTGAATGGCTTCCACGGCCCGGGTGATTTCCTCGCTGGCGGCGCTTTGCTGCTCGCTGGCCGTGGCAATGTTGCGCACCTGGTCCGAGGCCTGCCCGGCCAGGCCGACGATGCGTTCCAGGGCATCCCGGGAGTGGCGGGCCTGGCCGGTGGCCTTGTCCACGGACGCCGCCGCCGCGTGCACGGCGCGGGAATTGGTGCGAACGCCGGTCTGAATGGAGGACACGGACTGGGCCACGTCCTTGGTGGCGCTCATGGTCTTCTCCGCCAGCTTGCGCACTTCGTCGGCCACCACGGCAAAGCCGCGGCCGGCCTCGCCAGCCCGGGCCGCCTCGATGGCGGCGTTCAGGGCCAGGAGGTTGGTCTGGTCCGCAATATCCTGAATGACCTGCATGATGACGCCGATGCCCTCGGCCTGCTTGTCCAGCTCTTCCATGGCCCGCTGCAGGCTCAAGGTTTCCTGGGCCACGCTGGCGATGGCCGTGACGGTCTCGTCCACCACGGTTTCCCCGCTCACGGCCTGCTGGCGCATGGCCTCGGCCAGCTCCGCCGCCGCACCGGCGCTGCTGGCCACCTCCAGAACGGTGGCGTTCATTTCTTCCATGGCGGCGGCCGTTTGGCGGGTGCGCTGGTGCTGGTCGTGGGCGCCCTGGGCCGTTTCTTCCACCTGGCTGGCCAGTTCTTCGGACGAGGCAACCAGACGGTCCATGATAATGCGGGCCTGGGCGGCGATCTCCTGCATCTGGATGTTCTGGGCGGCGATGCGGGCTTCCTGGGCGCGGATGTCCGTGAGGTCGAAGTACAGGGCGAACCCGCCCAGGGGGTTGCCGTCCAGGTCGGTGATGGGCGTGGCGCTCACATTCACCGTGAGCTCGCCCGTGGGCAGGCGGAAGGTCAGTTCCCGGTTTAGGCGCGCATTCTGCTTCACGGCCAGCAGGGCGGTGGACTCCCGGGAGGCATCGCCATAGAAAAACTCGGAGGCGTTGGTCTGCAGGAAGTCCTCAGGCCGGCCCCGCTTCTGGAACAAGGTCAGGAGTTCCTGGTTGCAATGCATGATGGCATTGCCCGGGTCCACCAGCACGCAGGGGTAGGTCACGCCCTGGAGCACGCCCTGGGCGAATCCCAGCCTGGTTTTGATTTCCCGGAGCATGGCTTCCAGATTGTTGGAAAGGGAGGCCAGTTCGTCATTGCCGGGCAGGGTGAAGTGGCTGGCGTAGTTGCCGGCGGCCACGGCATCGGAGGCGGCGGCCAGGCGGGAGATGGGCCCGAGCACCACGCGCCGAAGGAAGGCCAGGAGCACCCCCACCAGCAAGACCCCTCCGGCCAGGGAGTACAGGGCGGAATTGAAGGTTTGATTCTCGATGGCCGTCATGGCCGGGTCCACATTTTTCATGATGACCATGCAGCCCAGGATGGGTTCCGAAGCCCCGTGGCAGTGATGGCAGGAGGGCTGATTTTCCACCGAAAACACTTCCACAAACAGGTTCCTGCCATCGGTTTTGACCAGGGACCCCTCC
>JAIWOE010000123.1 GCA_020217165.1 Desulfovibrio sp.
AATGGCGGAGGCTCCGGGGTCGGTACGGGGCGTGTGGAATCCATACACTGCTCCCTGACGGCGGGAAGGGCTACACTCCCTCCAACGCCTGTATTTCCGCCTCCAGCTGCTCCATTTCCGCAATGCAGCGTTCGGCCCGTTCCTGCGTCACCTTGTATTCTTCCAGCAATACACCACTCTTGGCAGCGTCCGCAAACACGGCAGGGTCTGCCAGCAGCTGTTCCACCTCTGCCTGGCGGGCAAGGATGTGTTCCAGCTCCTGCTCCTTGTCATCATAGGCCTGCTTTTTGGGGCCCAGCAGCCTGGCCATGGCCTTGCGCTGCTCGGCCTCCTGGCGCTTGCGCTCCTGGCGTTCGGCCCGGCTTTCCCCGGGCTTGTCGCCGGTATTCTTCGAATCGTCTATTACCACAGATTCCCTGCGGGGCACAACTGCCGGAGCGGCCTGGCGGGAACGTTCATAGGCTTCAAATCCTTCTTCATGGATGACAAACCCCTGGGGCGTGAGCTCCCAGACCTGCTCGGCCACGCGCTGCATGAGCCAGCGGTCGTGAGCCACAAAGAGCACGGTGCCGTCAAACTCTTCCAGGGCCTCGATGAGGGCCTCGCGGCTTTCCAGGTCCAGGTGGTTGGTGGGTTCGTCCAGCACCAGGAAGTTGGACCGGGACAGGAACAGCGTGGCCAGGATGAGCCGGCTCTTCTCCCCCCCGGACAGGGAGGCCACGGGGCGCTCGAAGTAGTCCTGCCCCAGCAAGAAGAGTCCAAGCACGCTCATGAGCTCTTCTTCGGTGGTGCGGGGGTCGCACAGACGACGGATTTCGGCCAGGGTGGTTTTTTCCGGATCCAAAATTTCCAATTGATGCTGGGCAAAGATGCCCATCTTGGTGTTGGAGCTCACCTCTACCCGCCCGGCCAGGGGCTGGTGCCGGCCGGTGACGCACTTGAGCAAGGTGGACTTGCCGCAGCCGTTGGGGCCGGCCAGGGCGATTTTCTGCCCGCGAAAAATCTGAAAATCTATTGGATTCCACAATGGTTTCCCGTCGCCGTACGCTGCGGAGAGCCCCACCACGGCCAGGGGGGTACGGTCCCCGCGCTGGGGCTCGGGCCATTTGAAGGAGAGGGTTTTCTTCCTGGCGTCGGGCTTCAGGCCCTCCAGCTCCTTTTCCAGCTTTCTGGCCTGTTTCTGCCGCGAACCGGCCTGGCGGGCCTTGGTGGCCTTGTATTTGAACCGGGCCACAAAGGCCAGCTTGCGCTCCAGCTCTTCATTCAGGCGCTTGGCCTCGCGCTGGCGCTGTTCCTCCTGTTCCTCCTGCCAGACCAGAAACTGGGAGAAGGTGCCCTTGCGGAACACGGGCTTGGGGCCGCCAAAATACAGGGTGTGCGTGGCCAGGCGATCCATGAAGATGCGGTCGTGGGCCACGAAAACCAGCACGCCCTCATAGGCCAGGAGAAACTGCTCCAACCACTCCACGGCTTCCAGATCAAGGTGGTTGGTGGGTTCATCCAGGAGCAGGATGTCTGCCCCGGCCACCAGCACGCGGGCCAGCTTGGCCCGCTCCCGCCAGCCGCCGGAAAAGCGCTGCAGCGGTTCATGATGCCGGGCGGCGGGAAAGCCCAATCCCTCCAGCACCACATGGGCACGCTGTTCGGGGTTGTGGCCGTACACGGCCTCCAGCTCCGCCTGCCGGCTGGCCAGGCGGGCCAGGGCTTTTTCGTCATGCGCGGCGGTGGCAGTTTCCCACTCCTTCCAGAAGTCGCCCCAGGAGGGCAGCACTTCCAGCACCCAGGTGATCAGCGGCGTGGCCAGCACCTCCTCGTCCATTTCCTGGGCCACGTAGCCCAGCCGGGCCCCTTTGGGCATGGTGATGCGCCCGGCATCCGGCGCGCTGACACCAGCCAGGACCTTCAGAAAGGTGGATTTGCCCGCGCCGTTGGCCCCGACCACGGCCAGACGCACCCCGGAGACCAGCTCCAGGGAAAAATCCTTGAACAGATCCCGGGCCCCGTAACTTTTGGTGATGCCTTGAATGGAACAATTCACGCGAGATTCCTGGAAACGCAAGAAGAACGTGGCAAAGCAGCGCCGAATGGCGTCCCAACCGGCGAGTCATGCCACAAACAGCCCACAGTTAAAAGCCTTTGGAAGGGGGGCTGGGGGGGAACCTTTCTTCCCGAAAAGCATCCCCCCGGTGCCTCTGCCTGGTGTCACATCCCCGAAACTAGTTGATATTTCTATACCCTATTTCGGGGACGTCACACTACTGCAACGCCGCGACCACGGCGTCGCCCATGGCCGTGCACCCCACCAGGGTCAGGCCGGAAGTGTCCGATGGGGCGCTTTGGTAAATGTCCCCGGTGCGCAGGCCCTGGTCCAGCACTGCGGAGACGGCCCCCTCGATGGCGGCGGCTTCGGCCTCCAGGTTCAGGGCAAAGCGCAGCATCATGGCCACGGACAGGATGGTGGCCAGGGGATTGGCCTTGTCCTGCCCGGCGATGTCCGGGGCCGAGCCGTGGATGGGCTCGTAAATGCCGGGACCGGATTCACCCACCGAGGCCGAGGGCAGCATGCCGATGGAACCAGTGATGGCAGCGGCGGCGTCGGAGAGGATATCCCCGAAAAGGTTACCGGTGACGATGACATCGAACTGGCTGGGATCCCGCACCAGCTGCATGGCGGCGTTGTCCACGTACATGTGGGTCAGTTCCACGTCCGGGTAGTCCTTGTGGACTTCCATGACCACATCCCGCCAGAGCTGGGAGACATCCAGGACATTGGCCTTGTCCACGCTGCACAGACGCTTGCCGCGCTTGCGGGCAGCCTCGAAGCCCACCTTGGCGATGCGGCGCACCTCGGACTCGGTGTAGCGCATGGTGTTGAAGCCCATGCGCTCGCCGTTTTCCTCCACAATGCCCTTGGGCTGGCCAAAGTAGACGCAGCCGGTCAGCTCGCGCACCACCAGCACGTCCAGGCCCTTGGACACGATGTCCGGCCGCAGGTAGCTGGCCGAGGCCAGTTGCGGGAACAGGGTGGCCGGGCGGAAGTTGGCAAAGCAGTTCAGCTCCTTGCGCAGCTTGAGCAGACCGGTTTCGGCCCGCTGGTGCCGGGGCAGGTTGTCCCACTTGGGACCGCCCACGGCGCCCAGCAACACGGCGTCGCTCGCCTTGCAGGCCGCCAGGGTGGCCTCGGGCAGGGGATCGCCCACGGCATCAATGGCGCAGCCGCCGGCCAGGGCTTCGGTGTAGGTGAAGGTATGGCCGAATTTCTGGCCCACCACATTGAGCACGCGCACGGCCTGGGCCATGATCTCGGGGCCGATGCCGTCGCCAGGAAGCAGACAGATGGTGTAATTCATGAAGCAAACTCGATGGGTTTGAAAACATGCAGACTCGGGGCGCCGCCCCGAACCCCGCCAGGGAGGGCGCGGGGGGACTTGCCTCCCCCGCCCTCTCCTGCCGTGACTTGGCCGTGCGACCTACGCCGTCAGGCGCTGCTTGACATAGTTCACCAACCCGCCCGCATTCAGGATTTCCTGCATGAAGGGCGGCACGGGCTGGGCGGTAATGGTCTCGCCGGTGCGCTTGTTGAGGATCTGCCCGGTGACGATATCCACTTCCAGGGGATCGCCATCCTGAATGCGGCTGATGTCGTCCCCCACTTCCAGCAGGGGCAACCCCATGTTGAAGCTGTTGCGGTAGAAGATGCGGGCATAGGAATGGGCGATGACCACGGACACCCCTGCCCCCAGGATGGCCACGGGGGCATGCTCGCGGGAGGAGCCGCAGCCAAAGTTGCGCCCGGCCACGATGAAGTCGCCCTTGGCGAGGCGCGTGTTCCAGCCGGGCTCCAGGCCTTCCATGCAATGCTTGCCGAGTTCCGCAGGATCGGTGGTCACCAGGTACGGAGCCGGGATGATGGCGTCGGTATCGATATGCTCGCCCACCAGATGGGCTGCGCCGGTAAGTTTCATGACGGTTGTCCTCGCAGGCGGTTACAGGGACGCAGGGTGGACGATTTCGCCAGCCACGGCCGCCGCGGCGGCCAGGGACGGGGAAGACAGGTACACCTCGCTCTCCAGGTGGCCCATGCGGCCCTTGAAATTGCGGTTGGTGGTGGCAATGGCGCGTTCGCCCTTGGCCAGGATGCCCATGTGGCCGCCCAGGCAGGGGCCGCAGGTGGGCGGTCCCACGATGCAGCCGGCCTCCATGAAGGTTTCCAGCAGGCCTTCCCTGAGGGCCTGGGTCCAGATGTTGGGCGTGGCCGGCAGCACCACGCAGCGCACGGTCTTTTTCACCTTGCGACCCTTGAGGATGGCCGCGGCCTCGCGCAGGTCCTCAATGCGGCCGTTGGTGCAGGAACCGATGACGGACTGGTTGACCACGATGTGCTCGGCAGCCAGCTCGTCCACCCCGCGCACGTTGTCCGGCAGGTGCGGGCAGGCCACCTGCGGCGACAGGGAGCCGGCGTCAATCGTGATGATTTCGTCATAGGGCGCGCCGGCATCGGGCCAGATCTCCTGCGTGGCGGCGTGGCCGTGGGCCTTGGCGTAGGCCAGGGTCTTGGCATCCGCCGGGAAGAGCCCGGCCTTGCCGCCGGCCTCAATGGCCATGTTGGCCATGGTCATGCGGCCTTCCACGGAGAGGGCGGCCACGGTGCCGCCGCCGAACTCCAGGGCCTTGTAGCGCGCGCCGTCCACGCCAGTCTTGCCGATGGTGTGGAGGATCAGATCCTTGGCGCCCACGTAGGGGGCCAGTTCGCCGTCAATCTGCACGTAAATGGTCTGGGGCACCTTGAACCAGGTCTCGCCCAGGGCCATGGCGCCGGCAATGTCCGTGGAGCCCATGCCCGTAGCAAAGGCGCACAGGCCGCCGTAGGTGCAGGTGTGGCTGTCGGCGCCCACCACCACATCACCGGGGCCCACCAGGCCCAGCTCGGGCAGCAGGGCGTGTTCCACGCCGCAGTCCCCACCTTCATAATAGTGCAGGATGTCCTGCTCCTGGGCGAATTCCCGCACCCCGCGCACCTGCTCTGCGGAGGCGATATCCTTGTTGGGGGTGAAGTGGTCCATCACCAGGGCGACCTTGGTCTTGTCAAAGACCGTGGCCGCGCCCATCTTGCGGAAGCTCTTGATGGCCAGGGGCGCGGTGATGTCGTTCGCCAGCACCAGGGAGACGCGGCAGCGAACAATCTGCCCGGCCTCCTTGATCACTTCGTCGCTGGCGGCCTGGAGCAGTTTCATGGCAAGGGTGTGCGCTACAGCGTGACGCATTGACGTTCCTCCTCCTTTTTGGCGAGGCGATTGAGGGCGTTGAGATAGGCCTTGGCCCCGGCCTTGATGACGTCGCCGTCGGCCCCGCGACCCACGGCCGAGTGCGCCTCCATGCGCAGCCGGACCATCACCTCGCCCTGGGCGTCCGTGCCCGAGGTGACGGCGTTAACCTGATAATGTTCCAATACCGGGGACTTGCCCACGGCCTTGTTGATGGCGCTGAAGGCGGCGTCCACGGGACCCACGCCAAAGGTGGCCTCGCGCACCTCCTGGCCGTCCACCTCCAGCACCAGGGCTGCGGAGGGCGGATCGGCCCCGGCCACCACAATGAGGTTGCGCAGGCGGTACTTGTCCGGAATGCGGAACACTTCTTCCAGCACCACGGCTTCCACGTCTTCGTCGAAAATCTGTTCCTTCTTGTCCGCCAGCTTCTTGATGGCCTCGAAGACAATGCCCAGCTGCTCGTCGGAGAGGGTGAAGCCCAGCTCCCGGCATTTGGTGCCCAGGGCGTTGCGGCCGGAATGTTTGCCCAGCACCAGCTCCGTGCGGGCGCGGCCCACGGCCTCGGGGGTCATGATTTCATAGGTGCGGCTGTCCTTGAGCATGCCATCCTGATGGATGCCGCTCTCGTGGGCAAAGGCGTTGGCGCCCACGATGGCCTTGTAGGGCGGAATGGGCGCGCCGATGATCATGGACAAGAGCCGGCAGGTGGGGAAGAGCTGCTCCGTGCGAATGCCCGTTTCCAGCTGGAAATACGGCTGGCGGGTGCGCAGGGCCATGATCACCTCTTCCAGGGCGGCGTTGCCGGCGCGTTCCCCGATGCCGGAGACGGTCACTTCCGCCTGCCGGGCCCCGGCCTTGAGGGCCGCCAGGGTATTGGCCGCGGCCAGGCCGAGATCGTTGTGACAATGCACGGACCAGACCACCTTCTCGCTGCCGGGGACATGCTCCAGCAGGTAGGCGATGAGCTCCCCGAACTCCTGGGGCTGGGCATAGCCCACGGTGTCCGGAATGTTGATGGTCTTGGCTCCGGCCTTGATGACCTCCGCGCAGATGCGGGCCAGGAACGGCGGCTCGGAGCGGGAGGCGTCCTCGGCGGAAAATTCCACATTGGAGGTATACTGCGCGGCGTGCCTGACGGCGGCCACGGCCATTTCCACCACGGCATCCGGGGCCTTGCGCAGCTTCTTTTCCATGTGGATGGGCGAGGTGGCGATGAAGGTGTGGATGCGCGGGTTGGCCGCAGCCTTGATGGCTTCCCAGGCGCGGTCGATGTCCGGCTGAATGGCCCGGGCCAGACCGGCAATCTGGGAATCCTTCACCGCGGCGGCAATGGCCTGCACGGCCTGAAAGTCGCCCTTGGAGGCGGCGGGGAAGCCGGCCTCGATGACGTCCACGCCCATGCCTTCCAACTGCTTGGCCAGGCGGATTTTTTCCTGCTCGTTCATGGTTGCGCCGGGCGATTGCTCGCCGTCACGCAAGGTGGTGTCGAATATGATGACGCGATTGGACATGGTGCTGCTCCGCGATGGGTGGCGATTCCTACCGAAAAGCCCGGCGTATGGCAAAGGCTTCCGGCCGGAAGGGATTCCCCGCCTTGCGGTGGGGAGATGCCTGGGGCACACGATGGACGAAGGCCGTCCTGAAGAACGGAGAAATGGATGACGAGCGCTACAGCGCTCGTAGCAGGAGGCGACGGGAAATGGAGGAGCAGGAGGCAATATGGCGAATAAAGCAATCCATAGATGCACTGTGGATAGCACTTAACCGGGGGAGCGTCAAGGAAAATTGATCAGAGAAACAGTGGTAAAATAAGGAAGCCGCCCCTGGTCTTCTCCCTACCCCGCCACGCGGTTGCGGCCGCCCTGTTTGGCCTCGTACAGCTTCTCGTCGGCGGCCTTGATCATGGCATCCAGATTGTCCAGGCGGGTACGGCACAGGCCGATACTCAGGGTGCAGGTGATCATGCGCTTGCCCACCAGGATGGGCGTGGCTTCCACGGTTTTGCGCACCTGCTCGAAGATTTCCCCGGCGTAATCCGGGTCCATGGAAGCGGCAAACACACAGAATTCCTCGCCGCCCATGCGGGCCACCACGTCAGACTGGCGGAACCGCCGCCGCAGCATGGTGCCCAGGTGCTTGAGCACGGCGTCCCCGCCATCGTGCCCAAAGGTGTCGTTGATCTTTTTGAAGTAGTCCACATCCAGCATGGCCACGCAGCAATGCAGGTCCTCGCGCCGCGCCTGGGCCAGGAGCTTGGCGGATGTCTCAAAAAAGTAGCGGCGGTTGAACAGGCCGGTGAGAGGGTCGGTGTCCGAAAGCCGCTGGATGGTCTCCATGTGTTCCAGCAGCTCCACATTGTGGGTCACGCGACAGTACAGCTCCTCGCTGGTGAAGGGCTTGGTCAGGTAATCATTGGCGCCGCTCTTGAGAAACCGCGCCGAGAGCACATTGCCGCCGTGGGCGGAGACACCGATGATGGCCAGCCGGTTCTTGGGGAACTTCACCCGCACGGCCTTGGTGAACTCGAAGCCATCCATGCCGGGCATGTTGTAGTCCGTAATGAGCAGCTTGACGTCCGGATGCTCCTCCAGCATGGCCAGGCCCGCCTGGGCCGAGGCGGCCTCCACCACCTGGAACTGGTGCACGCGCAGCAGGCTGCCGATGAGCTGGCGGGCGGTGCGGGAGTCGTCCACCACCAGGGCCTTGATGGCCCGGTTGCGCCGCAGGCGCTCCAGAAGGTCTACAATATATTCAATGGTTTGAGGGCTTTCCTTGACCACGTAATCCACGATCTGCTTGGACCAGATGATATCGCGGATTTCATCGTTGAAGGACCCGGTGAAGATGATGCTTGGCACGCCGTGGCGGGTCACCAGATCCACCACTTCGCCGTTGGGGGCATCGGGCAGGTTCAGGTCCAGCAGGGCCGCAAAGTACCCTCCCTGGCTGGTCTCCAAGCGTTCCCTGGTTTCATGCAAATCGCTGGCGCGCTCTGTGGGCAGCCCCAGCCGGGCCTGCACCCGCTGGGCCAACAGCGAGGCAAACAAATTGGAATCTTCTACAATGAGCACAGGTTGCATCGAAGCTCCACCGCCGGCCCACTGGCCCGCTCAACAGCTGAGTGCATGTTCCGCATGAATTATCCGCCGCCAAACGGCTCCAATACCTGCGCCATGCCCGGGAACACGTCCACAAACTCCCTGGCGAATGCCGCGGGATGTTCAAAGAGAATGGCCCGGATGCCAAGCTCCCTGGCCAGCGCCACATTGCGGCGCGCATCGTCGACGAACAAGGCCTCGTCCGGGGAAACACCCAAGGTTTTCAGGGCATGCGCAAAGCAAGCTGGCTGACGCTTGGTGCTGCCCGTGTGAAACGAATTGAAGACATACTCGTAGTGCATGAAGAATCCGTGACGGCGCTCCAGCTCGTCCAGCCAGTCCGTATGGTCCGAGAGGATGGCCGGCACCACCCCTTCCGCGGCCAGGGCTGCGGCCAGGGCTAGCATCTCCTGGCGGGGCACGCAGCCGTCGAGGATGGCCGCCCGCATGGCCGCGCGATCTCCCCGGAACCCGCTCAGGGTCTCGAATGCGTCCCAAAAGACGTGCTCCGGGGCGGAGTTGGTCAGGTAGCCGCTGCCATACATGGCGTCCACCGCCGCGGCGATGACGGCCTGGGGGTCCAGCCCCTGGGCCAGGGCCTGCCGGGTCATGGCGTCGAGAAAGCCTTCCCGGGCGATGACGCCGCCGAAGTCGAACAGCACGGCACGTGGTTGCTGGGCATTCATGCCGTGCTTGTACGTTGATGTGCGTCCCAAGACAAGACGCCCTATGGGAGAAACAGAGCGTCCCGGGATTATTCCCCCCCTTGTCAGGCCGATGGAAGGGGAGTATTTATGTAGACTGTGGCGATATCGACAACCTGGGGGCGAAATTACCATGAACAAGAGTGAACTCGTCAAGGCGCTGGCAGAAGAGCACATGTTGCCCATCGATGAGGCATCTATGATGGTGGATACCTTCTTCGACTGCCTGCGCGACGCCATGGTCAGGGGGGAACGGGTGGAGATCCGAGGCTTCGGCTCCTTCAAGGTCAAGGAGTACAAGAGCTACCTCGGTCGCAACCCCAAAACCGGCACCAACGTGGAAGTGCCGCCCAAAAAGCTGCCCGCCTTCCGCGCCGGCAAGGAACTCAAAGACGTCCTCAACGGCTAAGCATCCGACGCATCCGACCGTACTGTGGTGATGTTGCGCCGGCGGTGGAATGGTATTTCCGCTGCCGGCGCCATCCGCTGTGGCGCCGCGTCCTCGTTGTCCCCCATCCGGGAGCGTTCCATGCCGACCCTGAATTGCCTCCTGGATTCGTCCCTGCCGCTGATGCATCTGCGCATCAGCGAGTGCATTTTCACCCGCAAACCCAGCCTGGTGACCACGGTGCTGGGCTCCTGCATTTCCGCCACCTTTTTCCATGCCCCCTCGGGCATGGCCGCCATCTGCCACGCCATGCTCCCCCAGGCCGCCGCCGGTCCCAAGGGAGGACACGGCGCCTGCCGATTTGTGGATGTGGCCATCACCAGCATTCTGGAACGGTTCCGCCGCTGCAACATCAAGCCCGGTGACCTGGACGCCAAGCTCTTTGGCGGTGCGTGCAGCATGGTGCAACCCAAGCACCTGCGTCCGGAGCAGCTAGATACAGGCGCGTACTGGAACCTCAATGTCGGCGCGCGCAATGTGGAGGTGGCCCGGGCCCTGCTCAAACAGGCCGGCATTTCCCTCAAGGGCGAACACGTGGGCGGAGCCAGCGGCCGCAAGCTGTTCTTCCACACCGCCACGGGAGATGTGTGGGTGAAAACCCTGCGCTGATGCCATCCCGCCCTCGCCTGCGCCCCCCTCGCCGATGACAGAATTGTTAGTTGTCCTGTGAAGGACAACCCGATAGCGTGGCGCATATCCCTACTCCTGCAGTTTGTTCCGGGAGGTTTCATGCGTCGTCGCGACTTTCTTCGCCTGCAGGCTGCGGCGGCCTGTTGTCTGGCCGCCGGCAGCAGCCTGTTGCCCCTGCACCCCCTCTTTGCCCAATCCCCTGCCGATGCCCTGCCCGATCTGGCCGTGGCCAAGGGCGCCCCCGCCGCTGCCACCCGCGCCGCCGTGGAGTTGCTGGGCGGCATGCGCGCCATCGTCTCCCCGGGGCAGAAGGTGCTCATCAAGCCCAACATGAGCTTTGCCAACCCGCCGGAGATGGCCACCACCACCCACCCCGAGGTGGTGCGCGAGCTGGCCGCCATGTGCAAGGAAGCCGGCGCGGCGGACATCCTGATCATGGACCATCCCCTGCGCTCCCCCGAGGCCTGCCTGGAACGTTCGGGCATCCGCGATGCCTGCCGCGATCTGGATTCCCGCATGGTTCAGGCCGTCAACGCCCCGGCGTTTTTTGCGGATGCGGACATTCCCGCCGGCAAGGAAATGCGTGGCAACGCCTTTCTCAAGGCCGTGCTGGATGCCGACGTGCTCATTGCCGCGCCCGTGGCCAAATCCCACGGCTCCACCGGCGTCTCCCTGTCCCTCAAAGGCATGATGGGCCTGATCTGGGACCGCGGCAGCATGCATTCGCGCTACAATCTCGATGAAGCCATTGTGGATTTGTACACCAGACTCACACCGGCCCTGACCGTGGTGGACGCCACCCGCGTGCTGACCACCAACGGGCCGTTCGGTCCCGGCAAGGTCATCACCCCCCAGACGATCATCGCCTCCCGGGACGGCGTGGCGGCGGACGCCCTGGCCGGGGCGGCTTTTGAATGGTGGGGCCGTCGCATGCAGCCCAATCAGGTGCGACACCTGCGCCTGGCCGCCGAGCGCGGCCTGGGGCGCATCGACATCGAACACCTCCGGGTACAGGAGGTGGTCCTCTGACTCCATGGCGGCGAATGTTCCGCCGGCTGGTGCAAGGCAGCGCCCTGCTGCTCTTTCTGCTGACCCTCTGGCTGGCCTGGCCCGGCGCACTGCTGCTGCGGCTGGATCCCCTGGCCGCTCCGGGCGTCATGCTGGCGGATCGCACCCTGTTGCCGGCCCTCTGGCCGGGCCTGGCCATCCTGGCCACCGCCCTGCTGGCCGGCCGGCTCTTTTGCGGCTGGATCTGCCCCCTGGGCACCACCATCGATCTGGCGG
>JAIWOE010000124.1 GCA_020217165.1 Desulfovibrio sp.
AATCGCCGCGAGCTGGCCCGCAAGGCCGTGACTCTGGAACGCCTGCAGTCCCGCCTGCTGGACAACCTCCCCGACGGCCTGGTGCACCTGGATGGCCACGGTGGCGTCCTGGCCGCCAACCCTGCGGCCCACGTCCTGCTGGGGGTGCAGGAAGGGGCCCTGGTGGGCCGCAACTCCCTGGCCCTGGGCCCCCAGGCCGCGGCCCTGCTGGCAGGAGAGGTCGAGACCCTGGCCCGGCCCGTGCCGTGGCGGCAGCAGCAGCATGGGGATCGGTTCCTGGAAGTGTTGTCCCTGCCCATGGAAGATGGCAGCGGCGAGCGTCTGGTGCTCCTGCGCGACCGCACCGAACTGAACAAGCTGGAGGAACGCCTTTCCGATGCCCGTCGCCTGGCCACCGTGGGCGTGCTGGCCGCCGGCGTGGCCCACGAAATCCGCAATCCCCTGAGCGCCCTGCGCGGGTTTGCCCAGTTCTTCGCCAAAAAACTCGCCGGCAAACACCCCGAGGAACAATACGCCAACACCATGGTCAGCGAGGCTGACCGCCTGAACCGCGTGGTGGGGGACCTGCTGAACCTGGCCCGGCCGCGGGTCTTGTCCCCGGTGATGGTGGATCTCCAGGCCCTTGGGGACGAGCTGGGCAGGCTGCTGGAACAGGATTTCGCCGCTGCCGGGGCTGTCTTTTCCACTGATTTTCAGGCCCGGACGTGCTATGCCGATGCGGACGCCCTCAAGCAATGTCTGCTCAATCTCGTCCTCAACAGCCTGCAGGCCGTGGCCGGGCAGGCGAACACGCCGGCCCGGGCGGCCCCGGAAGGGGTGACGGTCTTGCCATTGACGGTGCGGCTGGGAGCCCAGGCCAGTGCCGGAGATGCAGGCTGTCCTGGAAATGTGGAGGTGTACGTGGAAGACAACGGCCCGGGCATGGACGACGCCGAACGCCGGCATGCCTTTGATCCCTTCTACACCTCCAAACCCAAGGGCGCGGGCCTGGGGCTGGCCCTGGTGGAGAAAACCATGCGGGAGCACGGCGGCAGCGCGCGCATGGAGTCCGCCCCCGGGCGGGGCACCGTGGTGCGGCTGCTGTTTCCCCTGCCCCGGCATGGAACCATGCCGGCCAACCCGTCTGCGGAGGATGTTGCGTGAAGCGCCTGTGCATCATTGACGACGAACCCGGCCACCGCCTCATGGTCCGGGCCATCATGGAAGACGCCGGCTGGGAAGTGGTGGAGGCCGGCAGTGGCCAGGAAGGCGTCGCCCTCTTGCGGGAGGAATTGCACACCGCCGGGACCGCTGGCCGGTCCGGGGTGGTGCTGCTGGACATGCGCATGCCCGGCCTGGACGGCCGCCAGACCCTGGAGGCCCTGCAGCGGCTGCGGCCCGAACTGCCGGTGGTCATGCTCACGGCGTACGGCAGCGTGGATGTGGCCGTGGAGGCCATGAAGCGGGGCGCATTCGACTTTCTCACCAAGCCGGCAGACAACGAAGAACTGCTCGCCACTCTGGAAAAAGCGCACGAATACGGACGGTTGCTTTCGGAAAGCGCCGCACTGGCCCGCGGGGCCATGGATGGCGCTGCCCTGGGCGGCGCTGCCATGGATATCGAGCCCTGCCGCACTCTGGTGGGGGAAAGCCCGGCCATGCGCGAGGTCAAGGAACTCATCGCCCGGGCCGGCCCCAGCGAGGCCACCATCCTCATCCTGGGCGAGTCCGGCACGGGCAAGGAGCTCATTGCCGAGGCACTGCATGCCGCCAGCCGTCGGGCGGCCATGCCCATGATCAAGATCAACTGCGCTGCCCTGCCGGAGCAGCTCCTGGAAAGCGAACTCTTCGGCTACAAGAAAGGCGCCTTCACCGGCGCGGTAAAGGACAAGCCCGGCCGCTTTGTGCTGGCCGATGGCGGGACCTTGTTCCTGGACGAGATCGGCGAGCTGCCCATGACGGTGCAGGCCAAGCTCCTGCGCGCCCTGCAGGAGCGGGTGGTGGAGCCCCTGGGGGGTGTGAAACCTGTGCCCGTGGACGTGCGGGTGCTGGCCGCCACCAACAAGGACCTCGCCCAGGCCATCGCCGAGGGAACCTTCCGGGAAGATTTGTATTTTCGATTGAACATCCTGGAAATCACCGCGCCACCCCTGCGGGAGCGCCTGCAGGATTTGCCCCTGCTGACCAGCCATTTGCTGGACAAGCTGGCCCGGAAGAACCGGCGCGCGGCCCCGGCCGTCTCCAGCATGTTCCTGGAGGCCCTGCGGCCGTACCCCTGGCCTGGCAACGTGCGGGAGCTGGAAAATGTGCTGGAGCGCGCCCTCATCCTCGCCAGTGCGGATATGCTCCAGCCGGCCCAGCTGCCCCCCAGGGTCCTGGAAGCGCAGCGCCCGGGCGCTGTCATGGCTGGGATGCAGACAGCGGCCATTTCTCCGGCCCTGCTGGAGGAGGCCGAGCGCGAGGCCATCGTCAAGGCCCTGGACGCCCACGGCGGCCACCGTGAGCGTACGGCCCAGGCCCTGGGCATCAGCCGTCGGACCCTGCAATACAAGATTTCCCGGTATGGCCTCACCAAACGCCGCGATCCTGCGGACAACGAGCCCCTGCAGTGAGCCCCATGACTACCTCAGCCCAATCCAATCAGCCTCCCCTGGACTGTTTGCCATTTGTCCTGGATGATCGAACCTTTGCCCTGCCCCTGCCCATGGTGGAGCGGGTGACGCGCATGGTGGCCGTCATCCCCTTGCCCGGGGCGCCGGCGGTGGTGCGCGGCATCATTGACCTGGCCGGAGACTTCGTGCCCGTGGTGGATCCCAGGGTGCGTTTCGGCATGCCTTTCGTGCGGATCCTGCCGTATCAGCAGCTGGTGATCCTGCGCACGTCCCGGCGTCGCATGGCCATGCAGGTGGACGGCACCGGGGAGGTGTTCACCTGGACCGGCGAGGCCCCCCGCAGTGGGGCTGAGCCCCCCTGGCCAGGCCTGGAGCTGGTGGCTGGCGTGGCCCACCTGGGGGAAGGCGTGGTCATGTTGCATGATCCGGACCGCTTTTTCTTGCCGGATGAAGAAACCGCCCTAGACCAGGCGCTGGAAACCGCCCTGGTGCAGGGCCACGCACAAGGGCAGGACTCGCCGGCATAACACCATGCCGTCGCTGGTCTTTCGGTCGGGCATATGCTAGCGGAGGGGCCATGTCCCGCGAGGAACCCCCGGCGGCGTCGCCATCCCACGTGCTTGCGCCCCTGCTGTACCGGCAGGTGGCCCAGTGCATTGCCGAGCACACGGGCATGGCCTACCTGACGGATCGCCAGGCGGACTTCGAACGCCGGCTGGATGCCGCGGCAAGGGAGCTGGGGCTGGAACTGGACCTGTTTGCCGCAACCATCGTTTCCGGTGGGCTCACGGCCTCGCAGTGGGATGTGCTGGCCGATCATCTGGCCGTGGCCGAGACCTATTTCTTTCGGGAAATGCGCACCCTGGCCATGCTGGAGGCCCATGTCCTGCCAGCCCTGGCCCAGCGGGCCGACCGTGAAGGCCGCGGCCTGCGCATCTGGAGCGCCGGCTGTTGCACCGGGGAGGAACCCTACACCCTGGCCATCATGCTCCACCGCGCCGGGCTGTGGCGCCGCGGACAGGACAACCTGCTCCTGGCCACGGATCTGAATCCCCGTTTTCTGCACAAGGCCCGGCAGGGAGGGTACCGCCAGTGGTCCTTCCGGGGGGCGCCGGATTGGCTGTTGGAGTATTTTATTCAAGAATCCGGTCAGATCCGCCGCATTACCCCGGCCATCCGCAACATGGTCCGCTTCGAACAGCTCAACCTGGCCAGCCCGGGCTGGCCCAAAGAGCCGTTTCGGGAGTTCGATCTCATCCTGTGCCGCAATGTCCTGCTGTATTTCACCCGGGACGGCATGCGCGACGTGGCCGTGCGCCTGGCCGGCCGCATGGCGGCGGGGGGCTGGCTGGTCACAGCCCCGGCCGAGGCCGCCCATGTGATGGACCTGGATCTCCTGGATCCCGTGCGCCTGGAAAGCGCCCTCCTGTTCCGCAGGAGCGGGGAGTGCTCGCCTTGGCCTGTTGTGCAGGAAGAGCCGCTCCTGCCGCATTCGCCTGAAGGGGGGATGGGAGCGCCAGCAGACACCGCGGACATGGGGGTTGCGTCCATAGTCGCCCCGCCTGATGTGACGAGCACACACACGGTAGATCCTGACCCGGTGGATCCTGACCTGGTGGATCAGGCGGCCGCCACGGCCCGGCGACTGGCGGATGCCGGGCGTCTGGACGAGGCGCGCCGCTGGATGACCCGCGCCCTGGAGGTTGCCCGCCTGGATCCTGCCCTGCATCACCTGGATGGCATGATCCACGCCGCCGCCGGCAATGCCGCAGAGGCCCGCAACGCCTGGCGCAGGGCCCTGTACCTGGACCCCGCCCTGCCCATGACGCGCTATCTGCTCCTGTGTCTGGAGCGCGACGCCGGGGATGCCGCCGCCGTGGCCAGCCACGCCCATGCGCTCCTGGAGCAGCTCAAGGACCTGCCGCCCGATGAACTGGTGCCCCATTCCGAAGGACTTTCCGCCGGCCGCCTCAGGGAGCTTGTGGAACAGGTCCTGTTTATGGAATAATTCCTCATCATGTCCGCCACATTGTGCCTCCTGACCTCCGATGCCGACGCCGTGCTGGCCCGGCGCGCCCGCGAACTGGCCCGGCCAGGCGGAGCAGGGGCGGTGTTCGATCCTGCAGACACCCTGGAAGCCCTCTTCTTTCGCCTGGCAGATCAGGTGTTTGCCGTGGAGACCCGCTTTGTCCTGGGCGTGGGGCACGTGCAGCACCTGCTGCCTTTGCCGGGCACGCCGGCCTTCATTGCCGGGGTCGTGCTCTGGGAAGGACGCATCCTGGCTGTGAACAGCCTGGCCCAGCTGCTGGGGCTGCAGGCCGAGCCCCCTATGCAGGAGACGACAGACGCCGACCGCGCCCGGCTGGTGGTGGCCATGCACGGGCCGGAGGTGGAATCGCCCCGGCTGGAACTGTTGTTTGAGGTGGATGCCCTCCTGGGCGTGGGCGGGTTGGCCCGCCAGGCGCTGCCCGGGGGCGAGCAGTGGCGCGCGCCGCCCCCATTACCGGCCGGCTGGGCGCCTGCAGGCGGGCCCTGGTGCAGGCCGACATGGTCCGGGAGCTCAGCTCCCCTGCGGCGGTGACGGTATTTCTGGATATGCACACCCTGCTGGCGGATCCGGCCCTGCAGCCTGGGACCCACGCATGAAACGCAGCAACGCGACGAGACCATGTGGCAAGGAGATCGCATGATGCAATGGAAAAATCTGTCCATCGGCTCCAAACTGGCGGTGGGCTTCGGGCTTGTGTTGCTGTTGCTGGTGCTCCTGGGCTTCCGGGCCGTGCGCGGCACGGAGGAAGTGCTGGAGGGCATGCGCCTCTCCACGGAATCCATCCTGAGTATATACGCACTGAAAGTAAATGAAACGAATCACCTGGCATGGTCCACGGAGGTGGGGCAGGGGCTCATCCTGGGGGATATGGGGCATGTGGCGGCCCAGACGGACTATACCCAGTGCGAGTTCGGCAAGTGGTACTACGGTTCAGAACGCAAGGCCCTGGAAGCGAAGCATCCCGAACTTGCCACCGCCATTGCGGAACTGGATGCTCCCCACAAGGCCATGCACAAGACCCTGGCGGACATGAAGGAACTGTATGCCCGGGACGGCGCCGAGGCCATGCCCCGCATTCGCCAGATATACATGAGCGAGACCCTGGTGGCCCTGGAAAAGTTCCGTGGCAACCTCCGGGTCCTGGAAGGGCAGGTGAGCGCCCTGTCCCAGGCGGTGCGGCGCACGGCGGCGGAGGTGGCCCAAAGGGATCTGCTGCTCATCCGTTACGGCGCCATGGCCGCGGTGGTGCTGGGCATCATCATGGCCGTGGGCATCGGCCGGGGCATTGTCCGCCCCCTGCACAGTGCCGTGCAGGCTGCGGACGCCATTGCCACCGGCGACCTGCATCCCGTCATTGCGGGAACAGAACGCAAGGACGAAGTGGGCCTGCTGGCCCAGGCCTTCCAGCGTATGATCTCTTCCCTGCAGCGCATGGCCGACGTCATGGAGGGCATTGCCAATGGCGACCTGCGCCAGGAGGTGCCCATGCGCTCCGACAAGGACGAGTTCGGTGCCAGCCTGCGGACCATGGGACGCAACCTGCGCGAACTCACGGAGCAGATCCAGCACGCCATGAACACCCTGGGCGCGTCCATCAATCAAATCTCGGTCACCACGGCGGAGCTCTCCTCCAGCGCCGCGGAGACCGCTGCCGCCATGAGCGAGACCACGGCCACGGTGGAGGAGGTGCGTCAGACCGCCTCCCTCACCAACCAGAAGGCCCGTGGCGTATCTGAACGATCCAAGGAGGCCGTGCGGGTGGCCCTGGAGGGCAAGGCCGCCACGGACGCGGTGTTCCAGGCCATGGCCCAGATCCGGGAAAAGATGGATTCCATCGCCCAAGGCATCATCGCCCTTTCGGAAAAGAGCCAGCGCATCGGGGATATCATCCTGGCTGTGAACGACCTGGCAGACCAGTCCAACGTCCTGGCCGTGAACGCCTCCATTGAGGCCTCCCGGGCTGGCGAAGAGGGTCGGGGCTTTGCCGTGGTGGCCAGGGAAATCCGCAGCCTGGCCGAGCAGTCCAAGCAGTCCACGGCAGAAATCCGCAGCATTCTTGAGGAAATCCGCAAGGCCACCACCTCCGCCGTGCTTAGTACGGAGGAAGGCGGCAAGGCCGTGGCCCGCGGGGAAACCCAGGTGGCCCAGGCTGCCCAGGCCATCCAGGGCCTGGTAGAGGTGGCCAGCAAGGATGCCCAGGCCGCGGCGCAGATCGCCGCCTCTAGTCAGGAGGAACTGGCCGGCATGGAGCAGGTGGCCCAGGCCATGGAGAGCATCCGCCAGGCCTCGGACCAGAACGTGGAGAGCGCTCGCCAACTGGACCAGTCCCTGCACGCCCTGGCGAACCTGGCGGACGAACTCACGGCTTTGTTGTCCCTGTACAAGATCTAAGGGAGCGGGCACCACCGCATGGACGACGCACGCTTTTTCCAGAAGCTCCGGGCTGCCTTTCAGGCGGAAGCCACCGAGCGCATCGGGGCCATGGAAACGGCCCTGGATGTGCTGGAAGAAGCCTTGACCCTGCCGGACTATCGCCAGCATCCCGAGGCCGTGAAGCGGTTGGACTCCATGTACCGAGAACTTCACAGCCTCAAGGGCGCGGGCCGGACCGTGGACCTGCCCCTGCTGGAAACCCTGTGCCAGGGCCTGGAGTCCAGCGTCTGGCGCATCAAGCGGGGCGAGTCCGTGCTGGAATTCCGGCTGGTGCAACAGCTGCGGGAGGCCGTGGTGCTCATCCGCACCATGGTGGCCGCTGCCGCTGCCGGCTCGGGCGGCCCGTCCGGCACCATGGTGGACGCCTTCCTGCGCAGGCTGGACGCCACTGCGGAGGAATCTCCCGCCGCCCATGCGGAAACAACCACACCCGCGGCGCCAGCTCTTCCCCATTTTCCCAATGTCCCTGATCTCCCTGATCTCCCCGAATCCCCCGATACGTCCCTTCCCCAGGAAGCGTATCTGTGCCCCGAGCCGCCTCCTCCCTGTGCCACCCTGGAATCCCACACCGTGCGGCTGCCCACGGCGGCCCTGGAAGGGCTGCTGGGACAGGTGGAAGGATTGCTGACGTCCAAAAGCGCCGCCAGCCTGCATGTGGCCCAGGCCCGGGCCCTGCAGGAGGGCCTGGCCGTGCGGCTGCGTGCATGCGCCAATGGTGAGGACACCCTCGCCCTGGAGCGGCTGGTGCGGGAGAGCAGGGCCCTGGCCAAGGCCCTGGCTGCCCACCAGCGCACCATCGCCACGGTGGTGGACGAGCTGCTGGAATCCATCACCCAGACCCTGCTCCTGCCCTGGAACGCCTTGCTGGAAGGCTACCCGCGCATGGTCCAGGAGATTGCAGCCTCCCAGGGCAAGCAGGTGCAGCTCACGGTGCACGGGGCGGACGCCTCCATTGATCGCCGCATCCTGGAGCAGCTGGGGGATGCCTTTTTGCACCTGCTGCGCAATGCCGTGGACCATGGCATCGAGTCGCCCACGGAGCGCGAGGCCGCCGGCAAGCCGGCCCAAGGCCGCATCGACATACGCATTGAGGTCCTCGGCGGCGACCGCACCCGCATCGTCATTACCGACGACGGCCGGGGGGTGGACTGCGACGCCGTACGCCGCAAGGCCGTGCAGCGCGGCATGTACTCCCCCGAAGACGCTGCCCTGTTGGACGCCGCCTCCCTGCTGGAACTCATCTGGCGGCCGGAATTCAGCACCCGCGATCATGTGGACCACATCTCCGGCCGTGGGCTGGGCATGGTCATCGTCAAGGAAAAACTCGAACGCGTGGGCGGCAACGCCCAACTGCGCACCACCCCCGGCCAGGGCAGCGAGGTCACATTGCACCTGCCCCTTTCCCTCATGCGCTTCGAAGGGCTGGTGGTGGCCTGCGCCGGGCGGCGGTTCATTGTCCGCAAGAGCGAAGTGCACCGCGTGGTGCAGGCGCCTGGTTCGGTGTGTGGGAAGGCGACGGCCGGGGGCATGGGGGGCGGGGGCATGTTTGTGACCGACGGCGTGTTCCTGCAGGTGATGTCCATGGCCCGCCTGCTGGGGATGGAGTCTGCCCAGACGCCAGGGCAGGGTAGAGATGACGCCGCCGGCCGCCATCCCGTCCTCATTGCCGGGGAGGCGGGAACCCCCGGGGCCGGTCCCCCCGATACCACCGCCACCGCCGAAAGCCCCCTGGGCCTGATGGTGGATGCTATCCTGGGCGAGGCGGACGTGACCCTGCGCAGTCTGGGGCCCCAGCTCACGGGTCTGCGCGGCATTCGCGGCGTGGTGCTGCTGGGGGATGGCGAACTGGTGCCCGTGCTGGATCTGGCCGACCTGCGCCAGATGGCCCGCGATGGCGCCGCCACCGGCCCTCGGTCCAGGATGGAGCCAAGGGCGGAAGCGCTGCGTCGCAAGCGGCCACGTCGTGTCCTGGTGGCCGAGGATTCCATCACGTCCCGCATGCTGCTCAAAAACGTGCTGGAAACCGCCGGGTATGTGGTGGACACTGCGGTGGATGGCCAGGAGGCCCTGGCCCGGCTGCTGGCAGCCGCTTCCCGCAGTGCGGGACAGCCCCCCGACGTTTCCGAAGCCATGGTGGACGCCCTGGTAAGCGATGTGGAAATGCCGCGCATGGATGGCCTGGAACTGGTCCGCCACATCCGGGCGGATGCCGCCCTGGCCCGGCTGCCGGTGGTCCTGGTTACCTCCCTGGCAGATCCCGCCCACCAGGAAGCCGGCATGCAGGCCGGAGCGGATGCATATATCGTCAAAAGCCGTTTCGACCAAAGCGACCTGCTGCAAACCTTGACCCGGCTGCTGCCCATGGCCTGACCCGGCGCAAAAGGATCGCACCATGGCACCCATGGCACCTTGCCCACCGCCAGCTTCGCCCCAGGCTCCGGAACACGGCGCCGCCACCATTCGCGTGCTGGTGGTGGACGATTCCGCCTGCGTACGCCAGGCCCTGTGCGACATCCTGGAGCGCGACGGGAGCATGCAGGTGGTGGGCCAGGCCGGTAGCGGCATGGAGGCCCTGGCCCAGGTCAAGGCCCTTCGTCCGGATGTGGTGACCATGGATTTTCAAATGCCGGACATGGACGGCATTGAAGCCACCCGGCGCATCATGGAGGAATGCCCCACGCCCATCGTGCTGGTGAGCGCCGTGCTCAATCCGCATGAAGCCTCCACCGTGTTTCTGGCCCTGGATGCTGGGGCCCTGACCCTGCTGGAAAAGCCCCGACTGGGGGACGCCAACTGCGGGGAGGTGGTGGCGCATCTGGTGGAAACCGTGCGATTGATGAGCGAGGTCAAGGTGGTGCGGCGCACGCGGCGCGTCTCCCTGCCTGCACGGGACCGTCCAGTCATACCGGAAAAGCCCGGCGCGTCGCCAGCACCCCCTGCGGCATTGCCGGAAGCTCCCACCCAGTTGCCCTATGAAATCCTGTGTATCGGCGCCTCCACCGGCGGCCCTCAGGCCCTGGAACAGCTTCTTGCCGGGCTGGCCCCGGCTTTCCCCTGGCCCGTGCTGGTGGTGCAACACATTGCCTCCGGGTTCCTGCAAGGACTGGTGACCTGGCTGGGCCAGACATCGCGCCTGCCGGTGCGCATCGCCGTGCCGGGGCAGCCGTTGCAGGGGGGGGTGGTCTATTTTGCGCCGGATAAACGGCACATGGTCATCACCAGATCCATGACCATCCAGTTGGAGGACTCTCCCCCCGAGGAGAATGTCAAACCGGCCGTGAACAAGCTCTTCCGCTCCTGCGCCGCTGTGTTCGGCAGGCGTGGGGTGGGGGTGCTGCTCACGGGCATGGGGCGCGACGGCGCAACCGGCCTGCAGGACATGAAACGCTGCGGCGCCATGACCCTGGTGCAGGACAAGGCCAGTTGCATCGTCTTTGGCATGCCAGGGCAGGCCATCAAGATCGGCGCCGCCACCAAAGTCCTGGCCCTGCAGGAGATGGCCGGCTACCTCAACTGGCTGGCCTTGGGGCGGTCCGTACCGGGAGGGGCCTCGTGATCCACCTGATCTGCTTGTCGTGCCTGGCCACTTGACCGGGGGATTGCAGTCGTGCAAGCCATGAGTCACCCATGAGTACACCATCCTCCCCAGCGCTTCATGCGGCCCACCCCGCGCCCCCCGTGGTCCTGGTGGCCGAAGACAGTCCCACCCAGGCCCTGAAACTGCAATTTTTGCTGGAAGACGCCGGTTACACCGTGCTGCTGGCCAGCGACGGCGAACAGGCCCTCCACCTGGCCACGGACCAGCAGGCCGCGCATCGGCCGGACATCGTCATTACCGATATCCTCATGCCTTGGCTGGATGGCTATCAGTTCACCAAGGCCCTGCGGGAACACCCGGCCACGGCCAGCCTGCCGGTGCTGATGCTCACCACCCTGAGCGACCCCAAGGACATCGTCCAGGGCATGGAATGCGGTGCGGACGCCATCGTCACCAAGCCGTATGATGACGGGCAGCTGCTGGATCAGATCGCCCGGCTCCTTCAGCATACCGGAACCCAGAGCCCGCCGACGTATAAAGGCCGGGAACTGGCCTTGCCGGAAAATCCCCACCGGCTTTTTTCCCTGCTGCTGTCCACATACGAAAGCGCTGTCGCCCAGACTCGCAAGCTGGACCTGGCCTGCGCCACCC
>JAIWOE010000125.1 GCA_020217165.1 Desulfovibrio sp.
TCACCAGCGTGAACAGCGCCGCGGAAGACGCCAGCACCGCCCCCAACCCGGCCAGGGACAGGGAGATGGCCAGGGCGTCCCCCAGGGCCACGCCCAGGGCCAGGGGCACGGCAGCCCGCGGCCCCTCCCGCAGGGAAACCCCCACCACCAGCAGCACGGTGGGGCCCGGAATGGCCAGGACCACAAGACAGGTGAGCACGTAGGAAAGCAGGGTGGCAGTGAGCATGGCGGCCTCGCTGAAACATGGAACAGGCATGCGGGTATTGCGTTGCCACTACGCCTGCCGCGGGTGATTGTCCATATCCCCAGGGCCTTCCGCCGTGCCCGGGAATGGGATATGCTGCCCCATGACAACCAAGCGAGGCGCCATGCACAATCGCACCCTGTTGAAATTGCTGGCCGTATTGTTGACGGGCCTGCTGACCTGGAGCTGTTCCGGCGAGCCGCGGGCCATCCATCAGACGTCCACCCTGGATGCCCTGAAGGCCGGCGCCTTTGGGGGCGTCATCACGGTGGAGGCCCTGGAGCGCCAGGGCACCCTGGGCCTGGGCACCCTGGACGGCCTGGATGGTGAACTGGTGCAGGTGGACGGGGTAGCGTATCACGTGGGCATGGACGGCGTGGCCCGGGCTGCGCGCCCCGGGGCGACCATCCCCTTTGCCACCACCGTGCGGTTTGCGCCCGACGCCTCCCGCCGCCTCCAGGGCCAGGGCCTGGGCCTGGCCCTGGAGGACGTCTGCCGCGTGCTGGACGAGCTGGCTCCGGACCCCCAACGCTTTGCCGCAGCCAGGGTGCGCGGCCGCTTCTCCACCGTGGAGGCCCGCAGTGTCCCCCGCCAGCTGCCGCCGTATCCCACCCTGGCGGAGGTGCTGCCTCGGCAGGCCGTGTTTCAGTTGGAGCAGGTGGTGGGGGATATGGTGGGATTCCGCTTTCCCGAACACGCCCAGAGCTACGGCGTGGCCGGCTGGCATCTGCATTTTATCAGCACGGATCGCACCCGCGGCGGCCATGTGCTGGCCGCCACCCTGCACGACGGCATTGCCCGGGTGATGACCGTGGATCGCCTGGAATTGTATGTCCCGCCGGACCTGCCCAAGGCCGCCGGGGGGAGCGCCGGCGGCGCGGGGGGGCATCCATGAAGATTCATCCGGACATGCTTTCCCTGGTGGGCGGCACGCCCCTGGTGCGCCTGAACCGTCTGGCGGCCGGGCTGCAGGCCTCGGTGCTGGCCAAGTTGGAGAGCCGCAACCCCTGTTTTTCGGTGAAGGACCGCATTGCCGTGAACATGCTGCGCCACGCCGAACGGCAGGGGCTGGTACGCCCGGGAACCACCATCGTGGAACCCACCAGTGGCAATACCGGCATCGGCCTGGCCTTTTTTTGCGCCGTGCGGGGGTATGCCCTGGTGCTGACCATGCCGGAATCCATGAGCCGGGAACGGCGCGATCTGCTGCGCGGCTTCGGCGCCCGGCTGGTGCTCACCCCTGCAACCCGGGGCATGGCCGGCGCCGTGGCCGAGGCCGAGTCCATCCTGGCCGCCACGCCCCAGGCCTTCATGCCGCAACAATTCAAGAATCCGGACAATCCCGCCGCCCACGAGGCCGCCACGGGGGTGGAGATCTGGAACGATACCGACGGCAGTGTGGATGTCTTTGTGGCCGGCGTGGGCACGGGCGGCACCATCACCGGCGTGGGCCGGGCCTTGAAGGCCCGCAAGCCCGGGGTGCGGCTGGTGGCCGTGGAGCCGGCGGAGTCGCCGGTGCTTTCGGGCGGTGCGCCGGGGGTCCACGGCATTCAGGGCATCGGGGCGGGTTTTGTGCCCGAGGTGCTGGACCGCAGCCTGCTGGACGAGGTCGTCCCTGTGGCCACCCAGGACGCCCTGGCCATGGCCCGGCGGCTGCTGCGGGAGGAGGGCATCCTGTGCGGCATTTCCTCCGGCGCCAACGCCGTGGCCGCCCTGCAGTTGGCCCGCCGGCCCGAGCTTGCCGGGGCGTGCATCGTCTTCATTGTCTGCGATACCGGCGAGCGGTACCTGAGTTCCGCGCTGTTCCAGCCGCCTGCCGAGGAGGAGCCCCGGGCATGAGCCATTCTCCGCCCCTGGCCCACCCCCTGACGGTGGACGAGATCACCGAGCAACTGTGCCGCGTGGAGTCGTATGAAGGGCTCTTCCACCATTCCCGGCTCCAGCAGCCCATGCCCTCGGTGGAGGTGCTGCGGGAAGTGGTGGCCCGGCTGCAGGCCATCCTGTTCCCGGGGTATTTCGGGGATTCGGAAATCGCCCCCGAAACCATGCGCTTCCATGTGGGCGCGGGGCTGGATGTGGTCTCCCGGTTGCTGACGGAACAGATCCGCCGCGGCCGCTGCTTTTTTTGCCGGGGAGACGGCGCCTCCCATGCGCAGCCGGAGGAGGCGGATTGCGAAGCCTGCGAGGACGCCGCCCGGCGCAAGACCGGGCTCTTTCTCTCCGCCCTGCCGGAAATCCGCCGCCTGCTGGCCGCGGACGTGCGGGCCGCCTACGTGGGGGACCCGGCGGCCAAGCATCCCGGGGAAACAATCTTCTGCTATCCCAGCATCCTGGCCCTCACCCACCATCGCATTGCCCATGCCCTGCACCAGCAGGACGTGGAGCTTATCCCGCGCATCATCTCGGAACTGGCTCACTCCAAGACCGGTATCGACATCCACCCCGGCGCCCGGATTGGGGAGGGGCTGTTCATCGACCACGGCACCGGCGTGGTGGTGGGGGAGACGTGCATCATCGGGACCAACGTACGCATCTACCAGGGCGTGACCCTGGGGGCCAAAAGTTTCCCCAAGGACGCCAGCGGCGCCCTCATCAAGGGCATCGCCCGGCATCCCATCGTGGAGGACGACGTGGTGATCTACGCCGGGGCCACCCTGCTGGGGCGCATCACCATCGGCAAGGGGTCGGTGGTGGGCGGTAATGTCTGGCTCACCGAGGATCTGCCCCCAGGTTCCCACGTGATCCAGCAGCGCGCCGGCGAGGCGACCTCTCGGATCCTGCTGGGACGGGCCAATGGCTCGGCCTGAGGGCCGTGGGGCACGCTTCTTTCTTGCCTCGCGCTCCGGTTTTCGTCACAATTGACCAATGGGTGTTGCATTGACTCTTCCTCCACCACCGGCTGCTCCGGGGACCGCGGCGTCCCCCCCGCCTGCACCCGACGATGCGCGGTGCCTGGCCCTGTGGGACGCTTACGCCATGCCCGCGCACATCCGTGAGCACTCCCTGCTGGTGGCGCGCATTGCCACGGCCCTGGCCCAGGCCGCCTGCGAGGCCGGGTTCCCCGTGCCCGTGCAGGAGGTCCGCGCCAGCGCCCTGCTGCACGACCTGGCCAAGTCCTACACCATCCGCCACACCGGCTCCCATGCCCAGCTGGGCGCGGCCTGGGTGCTTGCGGAAACGGGCAACCCGCGCATCGCCCAGGGGGTGGCGCATCACGTGTGGTGGCCCTGGCCCGTGGACGTGCGGCGCCATTTTCTGCCCATGGCCGTGATTTACGGGGACAAGCGCGTGGCCCACGACCGCATCGTCACCCTGGAAGAACGCTACCATGATCTCATGGACCGCTACGGCACGAGCCCCAAAAACATTGCCGGCATCGAGCGGACCCAGACCCAGGTTCTGGAAATCTCCAGGGCCTTCACCCAATTGCTAGGATGCGATCCCGATGCGTGTGCTTTTGATAGCGGGCGGCTGGTCTAGCGAGCGCGAGGTGTCCCTGTCCGGGGGACGGATCATCCAGGCGGCCCTGGAACGCCTGGGGCACGAAGTGCGCTGGTACGATCCCGTCCACGACCTGTCCGGACTGGTGGCCCTGGCCCGCGAGGCGGACTTTGCCTTTTTGAACCTGCACGGCTCCCCTGGCGAGGATGGCCTGGTGCAGGCCGTGCTGGACCGCGTGGGCTGCCCGTACCAGGGCTCCGGCCCGGCGGGGTCCTTCCTGGCCCTGCACAAGGCTGCGGCCAAGGAGCTGTTGGCCGTCGCCGGCGTGCCCACGCCCCGGTGGGCCTTCTTGCCGCGGGACCCGGGCGCCGCCTGGAACTGGCCCCACGCTTGGCCGGTGTTCGTCAAGCCCAACACCGGCGGCTCGTCCCTGGGCATGGGCCGGGCCGCGGACCCGGTCACCTTGCGCACCCTGCTGGAAGGTCTGTGGGCCGCGGGGGCCGAGGCCCTGGTGGAGGAGGCCTGCGCCGGCGTGGAGCTGACCTGCGGCGTGCTGGGCAACATCGGGGAGGAGGCGCCCCTGCCGGTGATCCTCATCAAGCCCAACCGTGGGGAATTTTTCGACTACGCCAGCAAGTACGAGCAGGGCGGCGCCGACGAGCTGTGCCCCGCACCCATCCCGGATTCCGTGCGTGACCTGGTGCAGCGCCTGGCCCTGACGGCGCATGGGGTGCTGGGCTGCGAGGGCTACAGCCGGGCGGATTTCATCTGGGACGGGGCGGAAGGCGTGACCCTGCTGGAAGTCAACACCCTGCCCGGCATGACGGCCACCAGCCTGGTGCCCCGGGCCGCCCGGGTTGCGGGGCTGGAGTTCGAGGCCCTCATCGCCCGGCTCATGGAGTTGGGGCTGGCCAGGTCCCGGCGTCTGCACGGGGAAAAGGTGCAATCTTGTTGAAGAATTCCTTTTGCTTGACCGCTCTGCTCCACGTGCCGTATTATGAAGTGTTCATCCCCCCTCAAGGAGTCTGATTCATGCGTGCCATTCTGGCCCTGGAAGACGGCCTCGTCTTCTACGGCACCTCCTTCACCGGCGACGGCGAATCCAGCGGCGAAGTGATCTTCAACACCGGCATGACCGGGTATCAGGAAGTGCTCACCGATCCTTCCTATGCCGGGCAGATGGTGTGCATGACCTATCCTCTCATCGGCAACTACGGCGTCAACGCCGAGGATGTGGAGTCCGACCGCGTGTACGTGGAGGCCTTCATTGTCAAGGAGTGTTGCAAGATCCCGTCCAACTGGCGGGCCAAGGAATCCCTGCCGGACTACCTCAAGCGGCACAATGTCCTGGGCATCGAAGGCATAGACACCCGGCAGCTCACCCGGCACCTTCGCCTGCACGGCGCCAAGCGCGGCATCATTTCCACCCGGGAGGCAGACCCCGTTGCCCTGGTGGAACGTGCCAAGGCCATTCCGGTGATGGAAGGCCAGAACCTGGCCGCCGCGGTCTCGGCCTCGTCCCCCTATCGTTGGGACGGCACCGCGCCCCGGGCTGTTTCCCTGAACAAGGACGGCTCCTACGACTGGCCCGGCGTGCACACTGCCCCTGACGGCCGCGGCGTGCGCGTGGTGGTGTACGATTTCGGCGTCAAATGGAATATCCTGCGCCTGCTGGAAGCCCAGGGCATGGACCTGCTGGTGGTGCCAGCCTCCTTCACGGCCAGGCAGGTGGAACAGACCGGCGCCGAGGCCGTGTTCCTCTCCAATGGTCCCGGGGACCCGGCGGCCCTGGGCGGCGTCATTGATGAGCTGGCCGCCCTGTGCCAGCGCTACCCCGTGGCCGGCATCTGCCTGGGGCACCAGCTCCTGGGCCATGCCCTGGGCGGCAAGACCTTCAAGCTCAAGTTCGGCCATCATGGCTGCAACCATCCCGTGAAGGATCTGCTCTCGGGGCACATTGAGATTTCTTCCCAGAACCACGGGTTCTGCGTGGATGTGGACAGTCTCAAGGATGTGGAGATCACCCACGTGAATCTCAACGATAACACCCTGGAAGGCTTCCGCCACACCAAAAAGCCCATCATCGCCATCCAGTACCACCCCGAAGCCAGCCCTGGCCCCCACGACAGCCGCAACTTCTTCCATCGCTTCCGCAGCATGGTGCGCGAGGAGCTGGGCCGGTAGGCCGCCCGCAACGTCCGCCTTTTCCCGGAGCTGCCCATGTCCATAGAACTGACCAAGGCCCGCGCCCAATTGGCCCAGGTGAGCACCCACCTCAAGCAGGAGAAATACCTGCCAGCCGTGCAGGCCGTGCGCGATGCCCTGGTCACGGTGATGGGCACGCCCCTGATGCGTCAGGAGCGGGAAGAGTTCACGGCCATGCTGGTGGATGCCGTGTACAAGCTGGACATGCACCGCGGCTTCCGCACCCTCATTCCCCTCAAGCTGGAGTACAAGGCCGGCGAGGAAAAGGCCCTGTTGGACTCCCTGGGCGAGTGCCTGGGGGAGCTGCGCAAAAGCCAGATCAATGATGCCCAGGCCCTGCTGACGGCCCTGGAGAAGAAAAAGCAGGAAGGCGTGGAGTCCGGCCAGCGGCTCCTGGACGCCCAGCAGTTCGGCCAGGCCAAGACGCATTTTGACGGCCTGGTGGCGGAATTCAAGGACGATGTGGCTTTGAAGTCCGATGTGGGCGAGCGCTTCCTCAAGGCCAATCGCTACGAGGAAGCCTACGACTTCCTGTCCCAGGCCCTGGCCGATTCGCCGGAATCCATCCATCTGTACAACCGCATTGCCATTGCCCTGCGCAAACTCTCCAAGTTTGACGTGGCCGAGAAGTACTACGGCAAGGCCCTGGAGTTCTGCAAGCACGACTCCAATTTGTACTTCAATATCGGTAGGTTGTATGTAGACTGGGGCAAGTGGGACAAGGTGGCCTACATGGCCAACAAAGCCCTGGAGTGTGACCCGGAATTCAAGGAAGCCCGAAAAATGCTCACCTACGCCCTCAAGCAGATGGGCTGAGGCAGTATCCCCTTTCGGCGGCGAGCTTGGCGGCGCAGGAGACCGGCACCGGTCCCGCGCCGCCGGTTTTTTGCAGTATCCCTCAGGCCTTGCTCCACGCCGCGGGATGGCATATGCAGAATGCCCATTCGGTTGCGGGCGCATCCATGACGCAACGGGATGGCCGCTGCCGGTTCAGGAGTGCATGATGATTTCCGTCGACCGCATCTACATCAATGGCGCCTTCGTCCGCCCCCACGGCACGGCGGAGCATGCGCAGATCAATCCCGCCACCAAGGTTGTCATCGGACGGACCTTGCTGGGCGATGCCGAGGACGTGGACCGCGCCGTGGCCGCCGCCCGGGCGGCGTTTCCCGCCTTCTCCCGCACCGATGTGGCCGAGCGCCAGGCTCTGCTGCGCCGCCTGCACGACGCCGTGCAGGCCCGCGAGGCCGATCTGGTCCGGGCCACCATGGACGAGTACGGCTCCCCCCTCAAGGATACCATTGCCCGCACCCGCTTTGCGGCCCGGGCCTTCCTGCTGGCCCGGGACACCCTGGAGACCTTTGCCTTTGAACGGCGCATCGGCAGGGCTGTCGTCCGCATGGAACCCCTGGGCGTGGTGGGCATCATCACCCCCTGGAACGCCAACTACACCCTGCTGTGCAGCAAGCTGGCCACGGCCATTGCCGCGGGCTGCACCGCCGTGGTCAAACCCAGCGAACTGAGCGCCCTGCAGACCAACGTGCTCCTGGAGTGCATCCATGCCGCCGGACTGCCGGCCGGGGTGGTGAACGTGGTCAATGGCACCGGGGAGGTGGTGGGCGAGGCCATCAGCGGCCATCCGGAAATCGCCCTCATCTCCTTCACCGGCTCCACCCGGGTGGGCAAGCGCATCCTGCAGCAGGCGTCACAGACCATCAAGCGCGTCACCCTGGAGTTGGGGGGCAAGTCCGCCAACATCATCCTGGACGATGCCGACCTGGACAGGGCCATCCCCCTGGCCGTGCGCATCGCCTTTGCCAACAGCGGCCAGGCCTGCGTGGCCGGCACGCGGCTGCTGGTGCCACGATCCCGCCTGGGCGAGGTGCGGGAGCGGCTGGCGCGGGAGGTGGCGGCCGTGAAGGTGGGGGATCCCTGGGACGAGGCCACCACCATCGGGCCCCTCGTCAGCCAGACCCAATACGACCGGGTGCAGCGCTACATCCACCTGGGCATAGACGAGGGCGCCAAGCTGCTCATGGGTGGCCCGGGGCACCCGCCGGGCCTGGAGCACGGCCATTTTGTCAAGCCCACGGTGTTCGAAAACGTCAGTCCAGACATGACCATTGCCCAGGAAGAGATCTTCGGCCCGGTGCTGTGTCTCATGCACTATGACACCGAAGAACAGGCCATCGACATCGCCAACGGCACCATCTACGGCCTGGCTGCCTATGTGAGCGGCACGGACCTGCCCCGCGCCCGCCGCGTGGCCGCCCGCCTGGTGGCCGGCCGGGTGCTCATCAACCGGGCGGAGAGCAGCGAGCCCACGGCGCCCTTTGGCGGGTTCAAGCAATCCGGCCTGGGGCGGGAGTATGGTCCCTTTGGCCTGGAGGGCCACCTGGAGCCCAAGGCAGTGATGGACGACGAAGGCGAGCTGCCCTAGTGAGACGTCCCCGCGATAAGGGTGTTGAGGACGCACCACTAGCCGGCGTTTCAAACGGGATTGCCAGGGACTCCCACACGATGCTACGTTAAGGGGAAGGGGGCTGCGAGGCGGCCCGGGGGCACGTCACACCGTACACGCATCGTTGGGGGGATCTTGCCGAATGGGTAGCCCGTGGGTCGTATGCCGAACCGCGTTATTGCTGGGAGCCTGGTTGGCGGTGGCCGCCCTGTGGCCCACCCCCGGCAGGGGCATTGAGCTGAGCCAGGCAGAGCGGGACTACCTGGACCGCCTGGGCCCGGTGACCCTGTGCGTGGACCCGGACTGGGAACCTTTTGAGCGCATCAACGAGCAGGGCCAGCACGAGGGCATTGCCGCGGATCTGCTGCTGCTGGTCTCCCGTCGGCTGGGGGTGCCCCTGCAGTGGCTGCTGTTCACGGATTCCAACGTGTTCATCACCCGGGAGGAGCATCCCTTCATTGCCGATCCCGCAGCCCTGGCCTACGAAACCATCGTTTTCCCCGAGGGCACCTCCATGGAGGAACGCATCCGGCGGGAGTACCCCAATTTGCGGGTGGTCACCGTGGCCAGCGAGCAGGAGGCCTTTGCCCTCGTTTCGGAAAAAAAGGTGGACATGACCATCCGCTCCCTCATCGTGGCCGCCTATACCATCAAGAAGGACGGCTGGTTCAACCTCAAGATCGCCGGCCAGCTCCCCAACTATAGCAATGAATTGCGCATGGGCGTGGTGAAGGACGAACCCATGCTCAGGGATATCCTGAACAAGGGCGTGCGCACCATCACTCCCATGGAGCGCGGGCACGGGGCAGCGCATCAGCGCCGGGGTGGCGGTCATGCTGCCCGAGGATAGCCCGGACACCCTGCTGCAACGGGCCGACGCCGCCCTGTACCAGGCCAAACATCAGGGCCGGGACCGGATGTGCGGCGCGTAGGCCGCGTGATGTGTGCAGCGGCGCTTCCCGCGCACAGCGTTGATGCAAGGGCGTCGTACGCCATCTGATTCGTCCTATCTCCGTCCCCGCATGGCCTGACGCAGGCTGGCGGCCACCTCCTCGGCCAGGGCGGCGTTGAGCTGGCTCAGGGTCGCGGCCATGGCCTCGAAGGACTGACCGGCCAGGGGCTGGCGCAGGCGGGCGGCCCCCGTGGTCACGGCATCGCCCCGGGCATCCAGCACGGCCCAGGAGGCCTCCAGGCTGCAGTCGCGGCCAGGGGCGCAATCGTGCCGGAAAAGCTGCAGGGTCACCTGCCAGTCCGGCTGTATCCCTTGCGGGAACGGGGACGAGACCACGGGCCGGGCGCACACCAGGGGTTCCAGGTTGGCGGCCAGGGTGCGGGAGAAGGCCTTGTCCAGGGGTTCGGCCCAGCGGTCGAATTCGGCCACGGTCACGGTGTTGTCCCCCCGGCGGGTCACCATCTGATCACGGTCCACATACCCGGGCAACACCACCGGCCCCACCCCCAGCACGTTCAAGGTCCCCCATGACGCGCAGTCGTCCCGTGGGGTGTCCGCCTGGTCCTGGACAGGCTGCAGGATGTAAAACCGCGCCGGCTCGCTCCTGCCCATGCAGCCGGCCGCCAGCAGGATCAGGCAGCAGCACACGCTGCAGGCGGCGTGTCGCAGGGTTCTGTGTGGGATCATCGTTTGCCTCGCAGCAGGGCTTCGGGGTTGCGCTCCAGATATTCCGCCAGTTGCTTGACGGATTTGGCCATGGCCGCCATCTCCTGCAGGGCCTGTCGCAGGTCTCCCACCACGGGGGAGCGCGGGTCGATAACGCGCTCCACCTGGGCCAGGGAGTCGTGGGCCTGGGTCAGGGCGCCTTCCAGGGGCCTCAGGCTCTTGCTGGCTTCGGCCGCCAGCTGGCGGTAGGCCTCCATGGTCTGGCTCATGGAACCGGCCAGGGGGTCCACATGCCCGTCCACGCGCTGGGCCAGAACGCTGTAATGCTGCAGGGTGGCGTTGACCTGATCGGAGAGGGGGCCCACCACGGCCCGCAAATCCTCCATCAGGGCCTTGGCCTCGTCCAGCATTTCCGCGGCGTCCACGGGCAGTTCCTTCATGCGCGGGGACTGGAAGAACTCCTGAATGCCCTTCACGGCGCCGGTCACGTGGTGCACCAGCTCGTTCAAGGGTAGTTTTTCCAAGGTATTGGCAATTTCCTCAATGGTGGAGGGCACCGTGGGAATCTCCGCTACGGTGCCATCGCCGCGGAACACCGCCGGCTTTTCGGGTTGGTAGTCCAGGGTTATGGTCAGCTGGCCGGTGACAAAGCTCTGCTGCTGCAGCACGGCCCGCAGGCCCTTGTCGATGAGCCGTGAGAGGGCTTCGTCATACTGCAGGTCCGGGATGCCGTCGGTGGCCAGCTGCTTGATGCCGATCTGATCGGGCATGATCTCCACCAGCACCGGGATGCTGAAATCCAGGGTATGCGGGTCGAGTTCCAGGCGGATGTCCTTGACGCTGCCGATTTTCACCCCGCGGAAGGTCACCGCCGAGCCCACGGACAATCCGGCCACGGAGCGGTCGAAATACAGGATGTAGGTGCGGGTTTTGCTGAAGAGCTTGCCCGACCCGAACAGCAGGGTGGACGCCACCAGCAGGGCCAGGGCTCCCCGGACGAACACCCCGATGAGGGTCTTGCCGGCTTTGCCGCTCATGCGTTTGCCTCCCGGGCAGCGGAGCCGTCATCCTGGCCCCGGGTGAGGAACCGCCGCAAGGCAGGGTCCGTGGTGGTGCGCAACAGTTCGGTGGGGTTGCCGTGGGCGGTCATGGTTCGCGTTTCCGCATCCAGAAAGACCGAGTTGGTGCCGATGGCGAAGATGCTGGCCAGCTCGTGGGTGACGATGACGATGGTGCTGCCCAGGCTTTCGCGCAG
>JAIWOE010000126.1 GCA_020217165.1 Desulfovibrio sp.
TGGCGGCCCAGTGACGATTTAACTTTACCCCGCTCCAATAATTGATTTACACATAGATATCACGCCCACAGGCGGTGCTGCCGGAAGGTTGCAAACGGGAACACCTTGGCACTGGGGAATCGCATGATCATCTATGAAGAAGGCAGCCGGGTTGCCCGCTGGTCACGCCTGCACAAACGGCTTTTCCACATTGTCGGGCCACGCCTTGTCCACCCCCGGGATGGCCCACGCCGGCTGACGAATCTGCTGACCTGCGAACGCAGCCGCCGGCAGGGGAGGCTTGAACATCCCGGCCGCCCGTACGTGCTTTTTACGGAAATCTCCTCCGTCTGCCAGCTCCGATGTCCCGGCTGCCTTTCAGGCCAGGACGGCCGGCACGCAACGTTCATGGAGTTGGATCGCTTCCGCCGCCTCCTGGACCGCTTTGGCCCCTGGCTGGTGGATCTGGAGCTCTACGGCTGGGGTGAACCGTTTTTGAACCGGTCCATCTTCGAGATGATTGCCCTGGCCAAGTCCCGCAATCTCTTTGTCCGCACCTCCACCAATTGCAACGCCTTCCGCCAGGGAGACGAGGCGCGCCTCGTGGAGACGGGGTTGGATCAGCTGAACTGCAGCCTGGACGGCGTCACCCAGGGCACCTACGGCGCCTACCGCATCGGCGCCTCCCTGGAGCGGTCCCTGGAGGCCCTGCGACGCCTGGTGGACGCCAAACGCCGGGCCGGCGTTCGCCGACCCCTCATCGAATGGCAGATGATCATTTCCAAAAAAAACCAGCACGAGGTGGACGCCGTACGCACCCTGGCGCAGCAGGTGGGCGTGGACATTCTGCGGCTGGACCTGCCGTTCTCCCTCATGCACATTGACCAGGCCGACAACCCCGAGGCCACGGCGGAATGGATCGCCGATGATCCGAAATACCGGCGTTGGGCCAATGCCCACGCCCAGGGCGCCTGGGCCTTCGATTGCGCCTGCTCCTACCTCTGGACCACCCTGCAGGTGGACGCCACGGGGCAGATCAACCCATGCCCCAACCGCCTGGGCAGCCAGATTCAGCTGGGAGATCCCCTGGTGGAGGATGTCAATACCCTGTGGAATCAGCCGTTTTTCACCCAGGCCCGGGCTCTGTTTGCCCCGAAGGCGCAGCCGCCGGCGGGGCATCACCCGTGCATGGCCTGCAAGGAGTTCCGACAACCCTGGAAGGCGCTGCCGGAAGTTGCTGCCGGAGGTTGCGGCCTAGTGTGACGCCCCCGAAACACGGCAACGTTTCCATCATCGTATTTCGGGGAAGACCATCCGGCAACATGCGTGGATTTTTGCGGACTCACGGGGTGTCGGCTTCTTGCAGGATGTGCTGGGCCAGGCGCATGGCCCAGCACAGGAGGGTCTGCTGGGAGACCTCCCGGCCTCGATGCTGGCAGCCGCCATCATCCGTGCAGGTAATGCCTATGGGCTCCAGGGCCAGGGCGTCCTGGGGCAGGCCCGGGATGCCACTGGCCTGTCGCAGCAGGGCCAGGAGCACCCGGTGCGGCCGGGAGGCGGGATCCAGGAGCAATTCCACCCGGGCCAGACGTTCCGCACGGCCCTGGCGGGTTTCTTCCCGATGCACCATCATGCTGCGCGCCATGCGGCCTTCCACTTCCTGACGCTCCTTGCGCACCACCGTGGTGCGTCCGGTCAGGTGCGTGGTGGCAGCCGGAGTCCGCCAGTCCAGGGTACCGAACACCCCGGCCAGGGCCTCGCGCAGGGCCTCCACCCGGCTGGCATCCCGGACGCGCACGGCCTGGTTGCGATGTGCCGCCAGGGCGCCGCCACCCAGGAGCACCAGCATGGCCAGGGCGCCGGGCATGGTCACGGCGTCATGGGCCAGATCCCGCGCCGCCGGGAAGGCGGCCACGGCCACGGTGAGGGTCAGGCCTAGGGAGAGCAGGCCGAACACCGCTAGCACGGCCTGGCCCGGGAAGGTGCGCCAGACGGCGGGATCTTCCGCCAGTTCGGGGGCCGCGGGAGGGGCGGGGTCGTCCCCAAGAGGGTCGGCCAGCAGCACGGTCTCCACCTCTGCAGCGGACATGCCCTTGTGTCGGGCCAGGGGCGCAGGTTCCAGCACATGACGTACGAACAGGACAGCCTGTCGCTCCACCACATCGACAAAAAACAAGAACGCCAGGGCGTGGACCAGCAGCGTGCCCAGCAGGAAGTGCAGCCATGAGGCGGCAACGGTGGGATCCTGACGATGCAGCAGCAGGGCCGCCAGGGAAAACAGTCCGCCGCTGCCCAGAAAGACGCCCAGACACTGCACCCGTGGCGGCAACGCCGCCAGCCATCGCCCGCAACACCCGTTCATGGCCGCACCCTCCGCGTTGTTCGAAGCGTAACACCTTCAGGGCATTGGCGCAATCCATCTCCGTTGCGCCTGGGCGCAGGTCCGTGCCTGCCAAGACTTGACGGCCTGCCCCAGCCGTGTATGGATGGCATAAAGGAGGCTGCCATGCGCTTTCATGTCGCCTCATACGTGCCTCCGCCCGGCGCGGAAAAAACCTACGCCCGCAGTCCCTGGCCACTGCTGGGCGCGGGGATCGTCTGCCTGTTGGTGTTCCTGGCCGCCCTGGCGGGCTGGCTGGGGATCTTCGAACTGGAAGGACAGCCCCTGCGTTGGCGTATCTCCCTGGAAATCGCCATGCTGCCGCTGTTTTTGGCCGGCCTGTGCCTGTACCTTGCCCGGGCGACCCTGGGGCAGCGCTCCTGGCTGGTAAAGCGCTATCCTGACGGGCTGCTGCTCAATGCCCGCCTGCTGCCTCCCGCAACCACCACACCAGACACCAGCCTCGGGGAGGAGGGGGTATCCTTGTTTTTCCTGGAGTGGCAGGAGATTGCCTGGGCCAAGCTGCGGCAGGAAGTGCGCTACATCAAAAGCCCCATCCCGGGGAACCTGCAGCGCCGGGATATGACATTTGTGGAGCTGGGCTGCGCTTCACCCCAGACATCGTACTTGCGCCGATACCTGCAGCGGGAGGCAGGACGGCAGGACCGATGTGTGGGAGAGCCCTGCCCCGTGGAGTATGTCGAAGAGGATCGTCTGCTGCTGCGCTGGGATGTCTCCCCCGGGCCGGAGGAGTTCCTTGCGGCCATTGCCCCCCACGTGGCCGTGCTGGAGCCGACGACGGTTGAACCGTGACGGCCTGTGGGCAAAATAAATGACGGGCGCAGCCGCTGGCCGCACCCGTCTTTGTTCATCTGAAAAACTGGGGTGGCGGCATCAGTGCCGCTTGTCCATGCCCTGCAGTGCCTGCAGTAATTCCAGATTCTTGCGGACGTAATCGTCCACGCCGGGGCCCTCCTGCCGGGTGCCCAGGATGTCGTCGAACTCCGAAGTCTCCATGTATTGCTTCATTTTGCGCAACCTGGCCACAATGTGGAACAGGAAGGCAATGACCACCAGGACCATGACCCCGCCAAATACCACCTGGTCCAGCATGGCGGCAGAAAAGCCCAGCTTGGTGCTGAAAATGTAGTCCCCAAGAAAGAAGACGATGCCGCAGGCCGCAATGCCGGCCATGGACTTGAGCCAGACATAAAAGTACTTTTTGTTGAACACTCGTTCCTTAAGCAGGCCGAGAAGACTGATGCCAATGGAAAAGACGAACACCAGGAGCTGCACCACCAAAAAGCCGGTGGCCGCCCCCAGCACAACGGAAACGATGATGTCGCGCAATGCGTGATCCATGGTGCACTCCCTTGCGTGCCGGGCCGGGCATGCGTCCGTGCCGGCCTGCTCCGCGAAAAAACCCGTTACCCGTTCGCGGGACTGAAGTCGAGGGGGAAAAAGGCGGCACCGTGTTCGGCAGAGGCGCCCTTGGCCAGCTCCCGCCACATTTTCATAGCCAGTTCTCTAAAAATTTCAGCACGTTCGCCGTCAACCACATGTTTGGCCGCACGCAAGGTGTGCATCCATGCCGCCATGCCCAGGGACTTGATTCTGTCCTTTTTGGCCATGTCCTCCACATATTCTTCCATCCGCATGAGCATGGCCGGCTTGCGCCGGATATACTCGATGGGGGAACCCACCTCAATCCCTTTGGATTCCAGGGTCTGCCTGAACGAGATCACCTCCGCCGCCACCAGCCGTAATTCGTCGTCACCGGCCTTGGCCAGCAGTTCGATGTAATCGGCGAGATCGTCCAGGTGTACCTCCACCACGCCAACGCCCAGCTTCTTGGCCGCCCATTTCAGCATTGCCGCACCCCGTTGATGTTCCGCGATGCACCGTGGTTGCAGGGTTGCTGCCTGCAACCGAGGCGCCTCACGGTGTCTCGGTCCGGGCGCCGGAGGCCCTCCCCCGGCACCGTAGTTGGATCAGCCGTTTGACGATGGCCCGCAGCATGGCCTGGGTTTGTCTGTCTAGATTGACAAACGCACAGGCCACCACCTTGGTGTCGCAGCGGACCACCTTGCAGTGCACGTCCTTGAGCAACACCTTGTACGCGGTCATCACGTCAAGGGAGATCACTTGCCCTTCCGTAAAGGTCCAGCCTTCATGGAATGCGGCCAGACCGTTTTCGCTCAGATTCCTGAGGGGAAGCTGCCGGGCAGAGTCGGTGATGAACACGAAAAGGCCTTCGCCGTTCACCCGTTCCGCGGTGCGCCGGTCTGCATCCTTGCCGGGGTGGAAGGATTTGTCTCGTGCAGAGGCCGCCCTGCCGGTGTTGGCCGGCCGGGACTGGGCTGGCGCGGACGCGGCGGACGCCGCAGGCCGCCCGGCTCCTGAGGCGTTTTCCAGGGGGGGGCTGACCTGGATGCGCCCATGGGAAAGATGCTGTGGAGGAGGCTCCGAGATCTCAAACAGGGATTCTGGCGGGGGCGCGGGGATGGCCTCGCCCGAGGCGGCCTCCTGATCTTCCATTTCCAGGGCGAGTTCCTCTTCGTCATCGCCCAGGATGATGCTGCACTCCTCATCCTCATCGGGGGCAAGGATGTGGTGCGCGGATTTCGGGATGTCATGGGGCGCGCCGTCGCCAGACATGGCCGCTTCATCGTCCCGCGGTAGCGCTGCCAGATCGGGCATTTCCGGCATGTCTGGCAAGTCTGGCAGGTCCGCACTCAGGGGGGCGGGCGTGGTGGCAGCCAGAGGAACGATGATGGCCGCCGGCGCGCCAGGAGAGGGCGCCGTGCCTGCCGGCCGGGCATGGGACGGACCCTGCGCCGCAGGCTCCCCGTCGGCGGTGGGGGAGTGTGGCGGCACCGTGACTTCCGTCGGCGGGGGCACGGCAGCCGGGGGGGGCACGGCAGCCGGGGGGGGCGGAGCGAATTGCGCGATGTGGGCTGGCGGCTCCTCGGGGGCGGCCGGTTCGACGGGAGATGGCTCGAACTGGAACGCCTCATCCGGTGCCGTATTCAGCATCTCGTCTGGCCTGGGGCTTTGGCTGGGGTCGGGCACCTGGGACGAGGCAAAAGCCACGGCCAGGGCCGAGGACAAATCGGTGAAGCCCTGATCCCGCGTCCGCGTCAGTTCGGCAATGGTGCGCTGCAGGTGCTCCAGGGTCTGTCGCGTCAGGCGGATGACCCTGGCGGAAGGGTCCTCGGAGTTCTTGGAGGCAAAGGCCAGCACGCATTGCTGAGAAAGCTTCACCACGCCCTGGTCCTGCTGGAGCAGGGTGGAGATGGTGCCCAGGGTGTCCAGGAGCATGGCGTACTGCTTTTTGCGCTGGCTGGCTGGCAGGGACTGCTGCAATTGGGTCATGAACTTTTTGAAGACGACCTTGGCGTGCTTGGGAAACACGAATTCCAGGGCCTGACGCCACAGGACAATGAGCACCAGCTTGTAATAATGAACAAAATTAGAACAGGCAGCGTCTTCTGGCATGCCGAGCCCGGCGCATTCCTCAGCGCAGGAGTATTCCTGGAGGAAGGTGTGAAAGTTCGCCGCCAGGCGATTGCACTCCGATTCGCGTAGCATCCTCAGTCCCCGATGCATGACGGCGATCACATGCCCGACATGGCTGTGGTTTCCGTGCTGGCGATGCGCATCGCATCTGGCGTGCCTGGAACAGTCGCGCAGCGTCGGTATCGCATTGTTTCGACTATTGTAGAAACTGTTGTTGGATTATGATACGAAAACGGAGCCAGTGTCAAGATTTGATGGCAATCTTGTTCGTGGCTAGTCGCGGTGCCAGGAGGACGATATTGCGTTTGCAAGGATGCAACCAAGAGTGGGAAAAAGTCTAATAAAAGTTTAGATGATTTCTAATAGGTCAAGATGCGGATCGTATCGCATGCGCGGGGAACGTGCTGCAGTGCCCTCGCGCCCCTTTTTCTGCACAGGTGTGGAAGGAGGTGTGGACAAAAAACTTCCCGGGCGTTGCCCAGGGCAGGCGATGAAAGCGTGGGCGGGGGAAGGGCCAGGGTGAGAGAGAGGGGGGCAGGGAGCCTGCTTTGGGGCGGGCTCCCTGCGTGTCGCGTCAGAGGCTCAGCTCTTTTTGCCCTGGGAGGCCACGGCGGCCTGCTTGGCGGCCACGGCGTCGGCATCGCCCAGGTAGAAATGCCGCAGGGGGGTCAAGGACTCGTCCAATTCGTACACCAGGGGGACCCCCGTGGGGATGTTCAGTCCGGCGATGGCCTCGTCGGACATCCGATCCAGGTGCTTCACCAGGGCGCGGATAGAGTTGCCATGGGCCGCCACCAGCAGGCGCCGGCCGGCGCGGATGGCCGGGGCGAGTTCGGCCTCCCAGTAGGGCAGCACCCGGGCCACGGTGAGCTTGAGGCTTTCCGTGAGGGGCAGCTCTTCGGGGGAGAGGGCGGCGTAGCGCGGGTCCTTGCCGGGGTGGCGGGGGTCGTCGGGAGTCAGGGCCGGGGGCGGCGTGTCGTAACTGCGTCGCCAGATGAAGACTTGTTCCTCGCCAAACTGGGCCGCCATTTCGCTTTTGTTCAGTCCTTGCAGGGCGCCGTAGTGTCGCTCGTTCAGCCGCCAGGATTTAAAGACTGGCAGCCAGAGGATGTCCATCTCGCTCTGAATCAGGTGCAGGGTTTCGATGGCCCGGCGCAGGTAGGAGGTATAACAAACGTCGAACATGTAGCCCCCGTCCTTGAGCAGCCGTGCGGCGTCTTGGGCTTCCTGGCGGCCCTTGTCGGTCAGGCCCACATCGGTCCAGCCGGTAAAGCGATTTTCCAGATTCCAGACGCTTTCCCCATGACGCACAAGGACGAGGGTAAACATGTGACGCTCCTGCTTATTTGAAGAGTTGCTCGTTCAGCCGCACGGCACAGAACTCGCCGCACATGGCGCAGACTTTTTCCTTCGCGCCGGGGCCGCGGCGGCAGACGATGGCCGGATCCAGGGCGCTGGCGGCCATACCTTCCCAGTCCAGCCGGGCGCGGGCCTTGGAGATTTCCAGGTTGCGGGCCAGGGCGTGGGGACGGCCCAGGGCCACTTCGCCGGCCTGGGCGGCAATGCGCGAGGCCATGACGCCCTGGCGCACGTCATCCACCTCGGGCAGGGTCAGGTGTTCCGCCGGAGTCACATAACATAAAAAGTCGGCTCCGTGCTGCACGGCCAGGGCGCCGCCAATGGCGCCGGCAATGTGGTCGTAGCCGGGGGAGCAATCCACCACCAACGGGCCCAGCACATACAGGGGCGCGCCGTGACACAGGCGTTTGATGCCCTGGATTTGTGCCCCCACCTGATGCAGGGGGACGTGGCCGGGGCCTTCGATCATCACCTGCACGCCCTTGGCGCGGGCGGCCTTGGCCACCTCGCCCAGGACGATCACCTCTTCCCACTGGGCGGCATCGCCAGCATCGGCGCCTGCGCCGGGGCGCAGGCCATCGCCCAAGCTGATGACGACATTGTGCCTGGCGCAGATGTCCAGGACTTCGTCCATGCGTTCCAACAGGGGATTGTCCACGCCATGCTTGCGCATCCAGGCCGCGGTGATGGAGCCGCCGCGGGAGACGATGCCCAGCACGCGGGCCCCCTCGGTCTGGGCCAGGTCCGCGCCGCGACGGGTGACGCCCATGTGCAGGGTCATGAAGTCCACCCCCTGCTCGGCCTGGAGGCGGATTTCCCGCACCAGATCCTCGGCGGTCCAGTCATGCATGTCGGCCTTGGCACCCAGACGCCGCTGCACCACGCCATACAGGGGGACGGTGCCCAGGGGCACGGGGCAGCGGGCGAGCATCTCCGTCCGGATGGGCGTGAGGTCGCCGCCGGTGGAAAGGTCCATCACGGTGTCGGCGCCGGCCTGGATGGCCACGTCGAGCTTGGTCATTTCCGTTTCATGGGAGAAGGCCAGGGGCGAGGCGCCGAGGTTGGCGTTGACCTTGACGCGCGCGGGCTGCCCCACCAGCAGGGGGCGCAGGCCCGGATGGGCGGGGTTGCCAAGCAGGACCATGGTGCCCTCGGCAATGGCCGAGGCAACGCATGCAGGCGTAAGCCCTTCGGAGGCGGCAAGCTGGGGGAGGTGCTCGTCAAGGAGCGCCTGCAGGGCGGCGTTGGGCGTGAAGTGAGGCATGATGTCTCCAATAAGCACGAGCAGATTCGCAACAAAGGTGAACTGAAAACGGCCGGCAGGTGCTCCGGCCGGTCGAAGGCTATTGGTCGAGCAATCAATCTACCGCACACGGCCAGAAAATGCCAGTCCTGGCAGAACGCGCCATATTTCACGGCTTGCCAGGGTGGAAATAGGGATATATGTTTGGTTCCGGAAGCAAAGGCTCCGGACGGGAGGTCGGCGCCAGGGAAAAATCTTCTTGCCAAGGCAGGTGGATTGGAGTATCCAAGTCCTCTTTTCCATCCTTCCGTCAATCTCGTCAGGAGACGTGTCATGAAAAAAGAAGGCCATCCCAAGACCTTTGAGGCCACCATCCGTTGCGCCTGCGGGTACGAAATCAAGGCCATCTCCACCAAGGGTCCTGAAGTGACCGTGGAAATCTGCTCCGCCTGCCATCCGTTCTACACCGGCAAGCAGCGTTTTGTGGACACCGCTGGCCGTATTGATCGTTTCCGCAAGAAGTACGCCAACCTGGACGCCGCCAAGACCGCCAAGGCGCCCAAGCAGGGCAAGCGGTAGGCATGCGCATGGCTCGCGGCGCCCTCAAGCGGCTGCTGCCCCTGTGGGCCGCCTCCCGCCCCATGGTGGGCGGGCAGGCCGTCATGGAAGGGGTGATGATGCGCCATGCGGACAAGCTGGCCCTGGCCGTGCGCCGGGCTGACGGCTCCATTCACGTGGAGACGTGGCCCTGGTTCAGCCTTACCAAGGCCGCTTGGCTGCGAAAGCCCATGGTCCGCGGTTTTCCCGTGCTGCTGGAGACGCTGGTCAACGGCGTAAAAGCCCTGAATCATTCCGCGGTCCTGGCTGCGGAAGATATGGACGGGCCGGCAGATCCGGCCAGCGCCGCCCCCCGCGAACCGGGCGGCGGGCTCAAGTCCTGGCATCTGGTGCTGACCCTGGCCGCCTCCATCGGGCTGGCCCTGGGGCTGTTCGTGGTGGTGCCGCATCTCTTCTCGTTGGGCATGCAGGCCCTTGGCCTGGGCAGCGACATGGACGGGATTTTGTTCCACGTCTGGGACGGCATCTTCAAGCTGGGCATCTTCCTGGGCTACATCATTGCCATTTCCTTTGTGCCGGACATCCGACGCGTCTTTCAGTACCATGGGGCGGAACACAAGATGATCTGGGCGCACGAGAAGGGCCAGCCCCTGGAACCTGCCTGCGCCCGGGCCTACAGCCGTCTGCATCCGCGTTGCGGCACCACCTTCCTGCTGCTGGTGCTCAGCCTGTCCATCTGCATGCATACTATTCTTGTACCGCAGCTCCTGGCTCTGTATTCCCCGGAAAGCAGCGTGCTCAAGCACTTGTATGTGGTGGTGGGCAAGCTCCTGATGCTTGCGCCCATCAGCGCCATGGCCTACGAGGCCATCCGCCTGGCCAGCCGGTATGATGGCAGTGCCTTTTGCCGCTTCCTGTCCGGTCCCGGCATGTGTTTGCAGCGGTTGACGACCTTTGAGCCCGATGACGAGCAGCTGGAAGTGGCTGCTGCCGCCCTGACTGCCGCCCTGGCCGCCGAGCCGGGAGAGGCCGAAGACGGCGACGGCTTCTTCATCGATGCCCCCCACAAGGCCTCGGTCATTCCTTCCGCCTCCTAAGCGCCCCCGGGCGCCAGCATCCCCCAGGGACGGTGCATTGTCATGTTCGCCAAACTCGAATCCCTTGAGCAGAAGTTCGAAACGCTGGAACAGCAGCTCTCGGACAGCGAGGTCTACAACGACCAGGCGCGATACCGCTCCCTGACCAAGGCCCACGCCGATTTGAAGCAAATCGTCGAGACCTACCGCCAGCATCGCAAGGCTTCCCAGGAGCTGGAAGAGAACAAGGAAATGCTCCGGGACAGCGATCCCGAGCTGCGGGCCATGGCCGAGGAAGAGATGGAGCGCCTCAAGCAGCTCATGCCGGAACTGGAGCAACAGCTTAAAATCCTGCTGCTGCCCAAGGATCCCCTGGACGAAAAGAACATCATCTTGGAAGTGCGCGCCGGCACCGGCGGCGAAGAAGCCGCCCTCTTTGCCGCGGACCTCTTTCGCATGTACTGCCGCTTTGCCGAACGCAAGGGCTGGAAGTACGAAATCCTCTCGGCCAGCGAATCCGCCACCGGCGGCTACAAGGAAGTCATCGCCACCATCAGCGGCGAGCGCGTGTACAGCCGCCTGAAGTTCGAATCCGGCGCCCACCGCGTCCAGCGCGTGCCAGCCACGGAAAGCCAGGGCCGCATCCACACATCGGCCTGCACCGTGGCCATCATGCCCGAAGCCGAGGAAGTGGATGTGGATATCCGCCAGGAAGACCTGCGCATTGAAGTCTTCCGCGCCGGCGGGCCTGGCGGGCAGAGCGTGAACACCACCGACTCCGCCGTGCGTATCACCCACACTCCCACGGGGGTGGTGGTGAGCTGCCAGGACGAAAAATCCCAGACCAAAAACAAGCTCAAGGCCATGAAGGTGCTGCGTTCGCGCATCCTGCAGGCCGAACAGGAAAAACAGCAGGCCGTCGAAGCCGAGAACCGGCGCGCCCTGGTGGGCAGCGGCGACCGATCCGAACGCATCCGGACCTACAATTATCCCCAGGGTCGCGTGACGGATCATCGCATCAACGTCACCCTCTATCAGCTCCCCAACTTCCTGGATGGCGACCTGGATGAGATGCTGGAGGCGCTGGTGACC
>JAIWOE010000127.1 GCA_020217165.1 Desulfovibrio sp.
TACGCCTCGGCCGCCCAGGCCCGCGAGGCCTTGCTGCCCCTCCTGGATCCTGCCGCGGCCCTGCACCCCCCCTCGCGCCGACTGCTCACCCTGCACTGCGTGCACACCGAGGCTCAGCGCCAGGCCCTGGAAACCCTGGTGCAGGAGTTTTCCCAGCGCGCCCAGGCCCTGGGGGTCACCCTGCGGGCCTCGGAATTCGGCGAGCTGTAAGCGCCGCGACTGCCGGCAGACTGTCAAGTTGATCTGTCGCACACATGGGTTGACATTCCCCCGCCCCCTGCCGTAGCCCTGGATGGATCTCGGACTCCTGCCCTGTTGCGAGGACTGCATGCCCGGTCAACATGTCGGCTATATTCGTGTGTCCACCCTGGATCAGTCCACCGCCCGGCAGCTGGAGGGGGTGACGCTGGAAAAGGTCTTCGAAGACAAATGCAGCGGTCGCGACACCGCCCGCCCGGCCCTGCGCGCCTGCCTGGACTGGCTGCGCGAAGGCGATACCCTCCACGTCCACAGCATCGACCGCCTGGCCCGCAATCTTGCGGACCTGCAGCAGGTGGTGGGTTAGCTCACGGCCAAGGGGGTGGTGGTTCACTTCCACAAGGAAAACCTCCTGTTCGGCGGTGGCACGGCCGGCGGGGGCGCGGACCCCATGCAGCGGCTGCTTTTTCAGGTGATGGGCGCCTTTGCCGAGTTCGAACGCGCCCTCATCCGGGAACGCCAGCGCGAGGGCATTGCCCTGGCCAAGGCCGCGGGCAAGTACAAGGGCCGCAAGAAGGCCTTGAATCCCGAGCAGGTCCGGGACCTGCTCCAGCGCGTGGGCCGCGGCGAGAGCAAGGCCCGCCTGGCCCGGGAGTTCGGCGTCAGCCGCCAGACACTCTACGGATACCTGAAGGCCGGGCCATGATCTATTCCGTCCGCCTGGAAGCCCACAATCCTGCGCGAAACTGCCACCGGTTCTATGCCCTGGACGTGTTCGAAGGCCTGCCAGGGTATGTGGTGGTGGAGACACGCTACGGCCGGGTGGGCACGCGGGGCCGGGTGTGCAGGCGGGCCACGGAATCCCTGGCCCAGGCGCGGGAGATGGTCATGACCAGCCTGGGCAAGCGCCGGGGGGCCACCCGACGGCTGGGGGTGGCCTACGCAGTGGTCCGGTTGCATGATCCGCAGCAATGGGGCGTCCTGCCGGCCCTGCCGCCTTCCCCTCCGCCATCTTGCCCCACGTGCCAATCCTGAACCAATCCATTGCATCCCCCGCGGCTTTTCCGGGCGGAACGCGCCTCTCCTTGATGCACTGCAGGTGATGCGTGGGGAGGCCGTCTCTGCGCAGGCCATCGACCGCAGGCAGTGATTTGCTGATTTTGGCATTCTGTCGGCGCCACCGGGGGATTCTCCCCCTGGAGGTAATTTCTGGGCCATGCAGAATGGTCTTCTTTTTTGTGAAGGATCATATGGTTAGATAAAACGCTGGAGTGCCGGAGGCGATAAGGCGGACGCGGAACACTGCAATACAAAAATGGAAAATACCGCCGCGCGCAATTGTTGAAATGTGGACTGTTTTTGCTAATTTTGTCACTAAAATGCCGCCATTCAGGTCGCAAAATTGCTGACATCGTTAAATATCAGATCGTTATCTTCGGGCACGGGTCTTGCTTTTGCGATGCCGGCTGATTCGACACCCCGCACCACGGGGCGGCGACCGCCCTCGTGTTCTGGCTGCGCTGAGGCGCGCAATTCGCAAAGGAGTGAGACCCAATGGAAAGACGGAAGTTCCTGAAGACCGCCGGCGTTGGCGCCACGGCCGCCGCGGCTGCCACCGTGGTGAACGCACCGTACGTGCATTGTCAGCCCAAGACCACCATCAAGTGGCGGCTGCAAACGTATGCCGGCCCGGCCCTGGCCGAGCACGTCATCAAGCCCCAGATTGACGCCTTCAACAAGGCCGCCCAGGGCGAGATGGTCATCGAGCTGTACAACTCCGACCAGCTCGTGCCCACCAGCGAGCTGTTCCGGGCCATGCAGCGCGGCACCATCGACGCGGTGCAAAGCGATGACGATTCCATTGGCGCCCCTGTGGATGTGGCCGTGTTTGCGGCGTATTTTCCTTTTGCCTCGCGCTATTCCCTGGATGTGCCCACCCTGTTCAATCATTATGGGCTCAAGGAAATCTGGGAAGAGGCCTACAGCGAGGTCAAGGGCGTGACGTGGCTGGGCGCCGGCGCCTGGGATCCCTGCAACTTTGCCACCCGAGAGCCCATCCGCAGTATGCAGGACCTCAAGGGCAAGCGTGTCTTCACCTTCCCCACCGGTGGCCGTTTCCTGCAGCGCTTTGGCGTGGTGCCCGTGACCCTGCCCTGGGAAGATGTGCAGGTGGCGCTGCAGACTGGGGAACTGGACGGCATTGCTTGGTCTGGGATCACCGAATGCTACACCGTGGGCTGGGCGGACGTGACCAACTACTACCTCACCAACAACATCTCCGGCGCCTGGGCTGGCTCGTATTTTGCCAATTCCGACAAATGGGAGGCCCTGCCGGAGCACCTCAAGACCCTGTTCAAGCTCAGCATGGACAGCTCCAACTACTACCGCCTGCACTGGTATTGGTGGGGCGAGGCCCATTACCGCACCACCGGCGGCAAGCTGGAACTGACCTCCATCCCCGACGACGAATGGCAGACCGTGGAAGACGAAGCCTTCAAGTTCTGGGACGAAATCGCGGCCAAGAGCCCCCGCAACGCCAAGGTGGTGGCCATCCTCAAGCAGTATGTGGACATCATGCGCAAGGCCGGCAAGCCGTACCGGTACTGATGCATCCTGTATTCTGGCGGTCCTGTGCCTGCGCAGGACCGCCGCAGTGGTTTTATTGAGGAGGAAACACGTTGCTGCAACCCATACGAGCCTATGTGCGGTTTGTGGACAAGTTGAACACCATTGTGGGGAAGTTTTCCATGTTGCTGGTCTTCGTCATGATGGGCATTTTGCTGTGCGAGTCCATTTCGAGAACATTTTTCAATGCCCCGCACATCTGGACCATGGAGTCCGCCCAGTATACCATGGCGGCATATTACACGCTGGGCGGTGGGTTTTCCTTGCTGCTGCGGGCGCACGTGCGCATGGATGTGTTGTATGGCCGCTGGTTCACCAGGACCAGGGCCAAAGTGGACCGCTTCACTATCTTCTGCATGATCTTCTATTTGATCGTGCTGCTGTACGGCGGCATTTCCAGCACGGCCTATTCCCTGGAATACGGGCAGCATAGCCGCACCGCCTGGGCCCCGCCCCTGGCGCCGGTGAAAATCATCATGTGCATCGGCATTTTCCTGATGCTGTTGCAGGCCATCGCCACGTTCTTCAAGGATCTGGCCAAGGCGCGCGGTGAGGAGTTGTGATGAGTTATGAACTGATTGCGCTGATGATGTTTTCCTCCCTCGTGATGTTGCTGCTCACGGGGCAGCGCTTTTTCGGGGCCGTGGGGTGCGTGGCGGCGGCGGCCTCCCTGATGCTGTGGGGGGACGGCGGAGCGGAGATGCCCTTCAACGCCGCCATCGTGCTGCTGAACTGGTACCCCCTGCTGACCCTGCCCCTTTTCATCTTCATGGGCTACATCCTGTCCGAATCCGGCATCGCCAGTGATTTGTACAAGATGTTCCACGTGTTCATGGGCCCCATTCCCGGCGGTCTGGCCCTGGGCACCATCATACTTATGGTGGCCATTTCGGCCATGAACGGGCTTTCCGTGGCCGGCATGGCCATCGGCAGCAGCATCGCCTTGCCGGAAATGCTCAAGCGCGGCTACGACAAGCGGATGATTTCCGGCGTCATCCAGGCTGGCAGCTCCCTGGGCATCATGATTCCGCCCAGCATCGTGCTGGTGCTTTACGGCATGATCGCCCGTCAGCCCGTGGGGCAGCTGTGGCTGGCCGGCATCTTCCCCGGCCTGCTGCTGGCCGGCCTGTTTGCCGTGTACATCCTGGTGCGCTGCAAGCTGCAGCCTGCCATGGGCCCGGCCCTGCGCGCCGAGGAGCGGCAGATGCCCCGACGGGAAAAGCTCAAGCTGCTGGGCGAAGGGGTCATGCCCCTGTTCATCATCTTTTCGGTGACGGGGCTGTTCATGATGGGCGTGACCAACCTGGTGGAAAGCTCTGCCGTGGGGGCCACCGCCGCCATGATCGCCGCTGGTGTCAAGGGCCGCATGAGCCGCAAGGTGCTGCTGACCTCCCTGTACAACACCCTGGGCGTGAGCTGCATGTTCATGTGGATCATCATGGCCGCCCTGAGCTTTGGCGCGGTGTTTGACGGCCTGGGCGCCGTGAACGCCATCAAGTCCATCTTCCTGGAGCAGTGGGGCCTCTCGCCGTGGGGGGTGCTCATCATGATGCAGATTTCCTACATCGTCATGGGCATGTTCCTGGATGATACGGCCATGCTGGTCATCGTGGCGCCGTTGTACATTCCCCTCATCATCCAGCTGGGCTTCAACCCGGTGTGGTACGGCGTGCTGTACACCATCACCTGCCAGATCGCCTACATGACCCCGCCCTTCGGCTACAACCTGTTCCTGATGAAGGCCATGGCGCCACCCCAGATCACCCTGGTGGACATCTATGCCTCCATCGTGCCATTTGTTATTGTCATGGCCACCGGGCTGGGGCTCATCATGGCCTTCCCGGAAATCGCCACCTACCTGCCCGGCCTGTTCTACGGCAAGTAGGCCTGCTGCATCACCGGCCGGGAGGCAAGACCTCCCGGCCATATCCCCCTGCCACGCATGACAGCAACGCCCCGCCCCCCCCTGAAGGAACTGCTGGCTAAGGCCTCGCCCCTGCGCTCCGGGGACGTGCTGGCCGGCCTGGCCGCCGCCACCGAGGAAGAACGAGTCCGGGCGCAGATGGCCCTGGCCGACGTGCCCCTGACGCGGTTTTTGCACGAATGTGTGGTGCCGTATGAGGAGGATGAGGTCACCCGGCTCATCATCGACGGCCACGATGCCCAGGCCTTTGCCCCGGTGAGCTCCTTCAGCGTGGGCCAGTTGCGAGACTGGCTGCTCACCGATGCCGCCGACGCCGACACCCTGGCCGCCCTGGCCCCGGGCCTGACCCCGGAAATGGTGGCCGCCGCGAGCAAGCTCATGCGGCTGCAGGACCTCATCCTCGTGGCCTCCAAATGCCGGGTGGTGACGCGGTTTCGCAACACCATCGGCCTGCCAGGCACGTTTTCCGTGCGCCTGCAGCCCAATCACCCCACCGACGACCTCAAGGGCATCGCCGCCTCCACCCTGGACGGCCTGTGCTACGGCTGCGGGGACGCCGTCATCGGCGTCAACCCGGCCACGGACAGTCTGGACAACATCATCCGCATTTCCGAGATGCTGGACGGCCTCATCACACGCTACGGCATCCCGACCCAGAGCTGCGTGCTCACCCACGTCACCACCACCATGGAGGCCATTGCCCGCGGCGCGCCCGTGGACCTGTGCTTCCAGTCCATCGCCGGCACCCAGCAGGCCAACGCCAGCTTTGGCGTCAGCCTGGCCCTGCTGCAGGAAGCCTTGGAGGCCACGCGGTCCCTCAGGCGCGGCACCGTGGGCAACAACGTCATGTATTTTGAAACCGGCCAGGGCAGCGCCCTCTCCGCCGGGGCGCACCACGGCGTGGATCAGCAAACCCTGGAGGTCCGGGCCTATGCCGTGGCCCGGCGTTTCGAACCCCTGCTGGTGAACACCGTGGTGGGCTTCATTGGGCCGGAATATTTGTACAATGGCAAGCAAATCCTGCGGGCCGGCCTGGAGGACCACTGTTGCGGCAAGCTCTTGGGCCTGCCCATGGGCGTGGATGTGTGCTATACAAACCACGCTGAGGCCGACCAGGACGACATGGATGCCCTCCTGACCCTGCTGGCCACCGCCGGCTGCACGTTCATCATGGGCATTCCCGGGGCGGATGACATCATGCTCAATTATCAGTCCACCTCGTTCCACGATGCCGCCTATGTGCGCCGGTTGCTGGACCGTAAGCCTGCGCCGGAGTTCGCGGCCTGGCTGGAGGCCGTGGGCGTGCTCGACCCCCGTGGCGCCCTCGTGCCCATGTCGCCGGGCAACCGGCTGCTGGCCCTTTCGGACGGCATCAACTGAGGAGAGGCCCGGCATGCCTGACGTCAAATCCCCCGTCACGGACCCAATCGCAGACCAGGACTCCCCCGTCACCCCGGATCCCTGGGCCGATCTGACCCGGTTCACCGCGGCGCGTATCGCCCTGGGACGCTGCGGCTCCAGCCTGCCCCTGGCCGAGAGCCTGCGCTTCAAGCTGGATCACGCCCGGGCCCGGGATGCCGTGCTGGCCCCGTTCCGGCAAGGGGAAATTGCCGCCCGCCTGGCCGAAGCAGGCATCCCCAGCCTGGAACTGGAATCCGCTGTGGCGGACCGCAACGAATACCTCACCCGGCCGGACAAGGGCCGAACCCTGAGCCCGCGTTCCCGGGACATCCTGCAAGGCCAGGGTGTAGGACACGATCTGTGCCTGGTCATTGCCGATGGCCTCTCCTCCCTGGCCATTCACCAAAACGCCGTGCCTTTTGTCCGGGCCTTCCTTGCTTCCATGGCGCCATCGGGGCTCTCCGTGGGGCCGGTGAGCGTGGTGCGGCATGGCCGGGTGGCCGTGGCGGATGAGATCGGCGCCCTGCTTGGGGCCCGGCTGTCGGTCATGCTCATCGGGGAGCGGCCCGGCCTGAGCTCGCCGGACTCCATGGGCGTGTACCTCACCTGGAGTCCCCGCCCCGGCACCACCGACGAAGCCCGCAACTGCATCTCCAACGTACGCCGTGGCGGCCTCCCCCTTGCGGAGGGGGTGCGCAAGCTGTGCTATCTGGTGGAGGAAGCCTTCCGCATGCAGGGCAGCGGGGTGGGCCTCAAGGACCGCATGGCCCCTGGCTACCTGCCCTTCGGCCGGGAACCGGCCCTGCCGGAATAGCAGGAGGGGGGCAGCCCCCCCTCGCACGAGTTGGTGCATCCGCAGGCTGCCTAACGCCTGCGGCTCCGGGCCACCTTGCAGGCGGCCCTGCGTGTTGCGTCTTTAGCGCGGGGGCTGGGTCCAATAGGGATGGGCCAGGTCCTCGAACACGCTCAGGGCCGCCACGGACCCCTCGCCAATGGCAGTGACGATTTGCTGTACCCCGCCGGTGACGTCGCCGGCGGCGTAGATGCGGGGGATGTTGGTGCGCATGCCGCGATCCACCTTGATGAATCCATGCTCGTCCAGGAGCACGCCCAGGTCCTGGGCCAGGGCGGTGTTGGGGGTCACGCCCACGGCCACGAACACGCCGTCCAGGGCCAGGGTGGTTTCCTCGGCGGTGACGGTATCCCGCAGGCGCACGCCGGTCACGCGGCCATCTTGTCCCAGAATTTCCAGCACTTCCTTGTTCCAGAGCACGTGGATGCCCGCCTTGGCCACGCTGTCCTGCAGGTGCTGCTGGGCGCGGAAGGCCTCCCGTCGGTGGATGATGGTCACCTCTGCGCCGAGGTTCTTCAGGTGCAAGGCATCGGTGAGGGCGGAGTTGCCCCCGCCCACCACCGCCACGGTGCGACCGCGATACAGGTAGCCGTCGCAGGAGGAACAGTAGCTCACGCCGAAGCCGGCATAGGCATCCTCCCCCGCAGCGCCGATTTGCTTCCAGGTGGCGCCCGTGCACAGCAGCACGGCCCGGGCAAGGTACAGGCCGCGGTTGGTGTGAATTTCCACCTGCTTGCCGAGCTTGATTTCCTCCACCCCTTCGCCCTCGCGGATGTCGCAGTAGCCGCGGGCGTGTTCGGCCATGATATCCATGAGCTTCTTGCCGGGAATGTTGGCAAAGCCGGGATAGTTCTCCACCACCGGCGTAATGGCCACGGCCCCGCCTACCACCTGCTTTTCCAGGATCACGGTCTTCAGGCCGCTGCGCACGCAATAAATGCCCGCCGTGAGCCCGGCTGGCCCGGATCCGACGATGACCACATCCACCTGTTCCACGGGTACATGGTGATGGTGTTCGTGGTCGTGATCGTGGTCATGATGATCCCCAAGGAGCTGCTGGGCACTCTGCAGGCTGACCAGCTCCACCATGAATTGTTCTTCTTGTTCCAAACCCAACAGGTGCAGTGCATCATTGATGATGGTGTGTGGCACGGAGCTGATGTTGTATTCGTCGGCCAGGGCGGTGTGTTGGGCACTGTCCACACATTCGGCGCGCACCAGATCCGGCCGCTCCACCGCGGCCTTGAAGGCGTTGAACACCTGCCCGGGACAGTACGGGCAGCCGGGGTTGACGAACACCCGCACTTGGCGTGGCGAATCCAGCTGCGCCAGCATCTGCTTGGACGTGGCCGACAGGAGGCTCTGGCCAGACGACGCCAGCATGATGGCCTGAACGAAGCTGCGGCCTTCCTCGCCCAGGGGCGCGCCCAGGTAGCGCAGGTGGAATTTGTCCGCAGCCACGCACAGGGTGGGGGAAAAAGTGATGTCCAGCTCCCGGGCGCGGTCGGAATCCAGGGTGTGGTATCGCGGGATGATCCGCGCATCCAGCCTGGCGAGATCACGGACGAACTTGCGAAGGAAATCGTTGTAGGGGTCGTTCTCGCCCTCGCGGGTGAACACGTCCAGCAGCACATCGTCCTTCAGGGCCTTGAAGGTTTCCAGCAGGGCAGTGCGGGCGTCCTCGGGCAGGAACCAGGCGTCTTCTTCCGGGGCCGTGTTTTTTTTGGAGAAAAAAGGGCTCATGGCATTCCTGGGGGTTGGAGGTCGAGATTGCCTGCTGCATAACACAGCAGCCGCGTTGCATTCAAGGGTTCCCCATCCGCCGACGCGCACCATGGCGGGATGACAAGCGCGGCGGCAGGGCGTACATACCGGCCATGCATACCTATACGCTATTTTGTGTGGATTTTGACGGCACCATCATGGACAGCATGCCGGCCTTCCTGCACAGCGTACGCGGCGCAGCCCGGCGCCTGGGCCGGACCCCGCCGCCAGAGGCGCACATCAGCAAGGCCATGGGCATGGGATCGTTGACAAAATGTTTCACTTTTATATTCCCGGACCTTCCGGAGGAGCAGACGGGGCCCTGGGTCACCGCCTACCGGGACATCTATCGCGAGGAGGGGGCTGCCCTGGCCCGGCCTTATCCGGGCGTGGTGGAGACCCTGGACGCCCTGCTGGCGGCGGGCAAGCGTCTGGCCGTAACCAGCAACAAAGGCGAGCCCTTGTTGCGCTCCGGCCTGGAAGATCATAATCTGCTGCAATACTTTGAGTTGGTCATCGGCGAGGTGCCCGGTGAGCCAAAGAAACCGGACCCGGAAACCTGGCGCCGGCGCGTGGCTCCGCATTTTCCTGAACTGGACGTGCAGGATGTCCTGGTGGTGGGCGATGGCGAGCCGGACATGGCCTTTGCCAAGGCCCTGGGGGCCGCGGCCTGCCTGGCCACCTATGGGTACGGTCCCATGGAGCGGCTGAAGGGCTATAATCCAGCATTTCAGATAGATACATTTTCCGACATTGCGAACTGGCTGTAGAATCGCATCACAATCGCAACAATATCGCAAGGAGCGCCCATGCAATTCCTGCACACGGACAAGGCCCCCAAGGCCATTGGCCCGTACTCCCAGGCCGTCATCGCCGGGGGCTTTGTGTTCATGTCCGGTCAGATTCCCTTGATCCCCGGCACCACGGAACTGGCCGGGACGGAGATTGAATCCCAAACCCGCCAGGTGCTGGCCAATATCGGCGCGGTGCTGGAAGCCGCCGGCTGCACCCCGGCCGATGTGGTGCAGTCCCGGGTGTTTTTGGCGGATATGAAGGATTTTCAAGCCATGAACGCCCTCTACGCCGGATTTTTTGGCGAGCACAAACCCGTGCGTACCACCATCCAGGTGGCCGGCCTGCCCATGGGCGCGCTGGTGGAAATCGAGTGCCTGGCGATGAAGCCGTAAGACCGTGGGGGGAAAGCCCTTCTTCAAGAAAGGTTTTCCCCTGACAAAGTCCACGGCCACGTATTTCGGGGAAGACCGTCCACTTGTAAGGACGCAACGCTAGCCGAGTTCAAAAATGGTGACGCCGTAGATGCGCTCCAGGGGCAGGGTCTGAGGGGGATCCAGGTGGATGCGGGCGGTTTCGAACACCGGGCGCAGGCCATGCCTGGCGGCCAGGGCCATGGCCGCGGCATTGGGAGCCGGAACGTCCAAGTACACGGGCCCGCCGCAGGCCAGGGCGCGCAGGACAAGGCGCGATGTGCCCGGGGTGTCCATGGTTCCTCCTGGGGCTTCGTAGGGGGTGGGTGCGATGCGTCACAGAGTACCGCGGAATGTCGCCTGGAGCCAGTGCTAAAAAAGTTGCCCGCCACCGCAAAAAGGACTTGCCAGCCACCCTAAATGGAGCTAAAGACAACTTTCTTCACACGCCGAGGTAGCTCAGTTGGTAGAGCAGGGGACTGAAAATCCCCGTGTGGGGGGTTCAATTCCCTCCCTCGGCACCAGAAAGTTCAAGGCACCCAGGCAGACGCCTCGGTGCCTTTTGCTTTGCCGGGGCTATACTGCCGGTGCGGGGTGGGGACGTGTCTCGCGCTCAGAATCCTCCCCGGCCCAGGCACGACTCCCACCGGTGCCCCCAGCCCGGGCCGTCATCGGCAGCCGTGTTTCTAGGCAGTTGGCGCTGTCGTTCTTGATGCAGCCAGAGGTTCTCTCGCCGGAAACGCTTCAGGATTACAAGCCCTGCGGCGGCGGAATATTGTTCAGCAACAACCCTTCACAGGAGCTGGACAATGAAACGATCCGATACGCCATTGACAGATTTTGACAAAGAAACTTATGAAAAAGACCCCTTGGCCATCTGGGTCTGGCGGTCGAGCCCAGGGGCCTGCATCACCTGTCGGGTCATGGATGGCCGCAAGTACACCTACGACGCGGTGCCGTTCCGACCGCATCCGAACTGCAACTGCACTGTGGAAGCAGTGTCCTCGATGCAGCAACGTGAGCAACAGGGCAGCGGGTTCAGGGATACCGTACGTGACGTGAGTGAGTGGGCCAGAAAGATCGCCAAAGACAAGGGCGACCGGATGCGGGCGGAGTATGAGTACAGGTATGAAAAGAAGGGGGGCAAGGGCTGGTCGATGATGATGTTTGATTTTTTCCCAAGTGAAACCACACCATTTGCCATCAA
>JAIWOE010000128.1 GCA_020217165.1 Desulfovibrio sp.
TCAGGGCTTTTTCTTCGAAAAGCCGGTCATCGTGCCAGGACGCAAGCTCACGTCCAACCAGATCTCCCGGCTCATGCTCTTCAAGGTCCTGGAAAAGGAAAATCCGGATTTTGCGGAGATTGCCCGCGTCATCGAAACCGATGTCTCCATCAGCTACCGGCTGCTGGCCCTCACCAACTCCGCCAACTTCAGCCTTTCCCGCAAGGTGGACAGCATCCGCCAGGCCCTGGTGCTCCTGGGCATGAAGCAGATCAAGAGCTGGCTGTGGCTCATTTTCCTCACGGACATCAGTCCCAAGAACAAGACGTCCGAGTTGCCCTACCTCTCCGCCATTCGCGCCAAGTTCCTGGAGCGCACCGCCCTGAACCACGACCTGCCCATTGCCAAGGCCGACCTCTTGTATTTGCTGGGCCTGTTCTCCCTGCTGGAGGCCATGCTGGACGTGCCGTTCAAGGACATAGCCAAGAACCTGCCCCTGGACGACGACCTTGCCGCCGCCCTGGCCGGGGAGGCCAACGAGTACTCGCCCTGGCTGAACATGGCCCGCTATTTCGAGCGCGGGGAGTGGGACAAGATTGACGACGTCATCGCCTCCCTGGGCCTTGATCCCATGACTGTGGCCAATTCCTATGCCGAAGCCCTCACCTGGGCCAAGACGCTCCAGGGCGAGGGGCTGTAGCCGACTCGCTCCCGGTCTCGTTTTGCCGCAAGCCAGTTCTGATTGCTCGTGACCATACTGCTCCCCATTTTCGCGTGCATGGCCCTGGGCTGGGGATGCAGCCGGCTGCGGTTGTTCCCCGGGACCTTCTGGCAAGATGCCGAACGGCTCACCTATTACGTCTTGTTGCCGGCCATGCTGTTGTCCACCCTGGCGGCAGCCCCCACCGTGGGTGCGGATGGCGTGCCGGCCATTTCCATGGCTGGCGCCATCATCTCCGCCGTGGTGGCCGTCACCGGGCTGGGGCTGTTCCTGCAAGCCCGCCTGCGTTTTGACGGGCCGGTCTTTGCCTCCATCTTTCAGGGCGCCATGCGCCCCAACGCCTATGTGGCCCTGGCGGCGGCAGCGGCGCTCTTCGGGCAGGAAGGGCTGCTCCTCGCCTCCCTGGCTTTGCTGGTCATGGTGCCTGTGGTGCACCTGCTGTGCGTGCCGGTGATGTCCTTCTTTGGCGGCGGAGCAGGCCGCGGCGCCGGGCAAATCATCGGCATGCTGCTCAGGCACCCGTTGCTCCTGGCTTGCGCGGCGGGATTCGCCGTGAACCTCTCCGGCCTGCCCCTGCCAGCGCCGTTGTTCGAGGCCGCCCGGCTGCTGGGGGGCGCGGCCCTGCCCCTGGGGCTCATGGCCGTGGGGGCGGGATTGACCCTCAAGGAGCTGCCCGCCGCCTGGGGGCCCCTGCTTGTCTCGTGCCTGCTCAAGTTCGTGGCCCTGCCCGGCCTGACCTGGCTGGCCTGCACCCTGTACCGCACGCCGCCCCGGGCAGCGGCCATCTGCGTGCTGTTCGCCGCCGTGCCGGCGGCGTCCTCGGCCTACACCCTGGCCCGGCAATTGGGCGGGGACGACCGGCTGATGGCAGCCATCATCACCGGGCAAACCATCCTGTCCGCCTGCACGGTGCCTGTCACCATCTACTTGCTGGGGTGATGCGACGAGGCCGCGGGCTGGAACTCCAGCACCGCGCTCAGGTCCTGAAATCCCAGGCGCGCAGCATGAATACTGCGTTCTCCATCATGACCATCCCACTCCCTCTCCCCTCCTGACGCTCCACGTAAAAAGGGGCGGTCCGCAAGGACCGCCCCTGAGAGACCATCGTGCGCCGGCAAGGTTACTTGGCGGCGTTGAGGGCCCGTTCCTGCGGGAAGATGGGCAGGTACCGGTACGACAGGGAGATGAGCACCGCCCCGTAGGCAATGACCAGGAAAGTGGGGGCCCATTCCGCTTGGTTGGGAATGTAGATTTCCCACTTGTCAAAGGGCATGACAGGTGCGGCAAGGCTCTGCACCGTGAAGACGTAGCGGTTGATGCTGACGCCAATGCAGTCCAGAATCGCAGCCGTGTACAGCCAGGTGGGATTCTCGCGGATGGATTTCACATTGAGCATGATCATGGGGATCACGCCACAGATGAAGATTTCCGTCCACAGTTGCCATTGGCCGTAGATGACGCCATGGAACAGCTCCCCGAACGTGAGGCCCATTTCGGGCAGCACGCTGGTGGCCCAGCCCCAGGTATCCATGATCTTGAATGGCACATACACCAGCAGCATGGTGCCAGCGATTTTGCCCATCAAGGCTTTGATCTTGAAGTCCACCAGTTTGCGGCCGGACGCCTTTTCTATAATGGTGGCGATGAGCATGGTGAACACCGGCCCGGACGCCACGGCGGACAGCACAAAGAGGAAGAACGTCCAGGGCCAGATGAAGAAACCAGGGCGGTAGGCATACGGCCGGCTGAAGAGCACGCCGTACATGCCGCCCAGGGAGCCCTGGTGGAAGAAGGACAGGAAGGCGCCCATGCCGGCAAACAGTGGCATGATCAGATGGAAGTTGTGCGCCAAGTTGTGCAAGAAGGGAATCTTGTTCAGCTGGCGGTTTTCCAGGATGATGGGCACATATTCAATGGCCAGGACCATGAGGTAGCAGGTAATGCAGAACATCACTTCCACCAGCATGGAGTGGACATTGGCGTGCCAGAAGCCGAACCAGGAGCGCAGGGGCTGCCCCACGTCCAAGGCCAGGACGATCATGGCCCCGGAATAGCAGATGAAGCCGATGATGACCGCCAGGTTGATGATGTACTTAAGCGGATCAATATTCAGGATGTAGCGCAACAGGCCGGTGAAGAAGGCGCCGGCGCCCAGGGCGATCACCGCCAAGTCGAAGGTGATCCACAACCCGAAGCCGAAGGTGTTGTCCAGCGCAGTCTCACCGATGCCGAACAGGAAGATCCGGGCCATCCAGTAGCCACCCCAGGCCAGCACCACACCCAGGATAGCCATCCAGATCAGGAACTTGCCCAGGGAGCACCGAGGGCAGCCCTCAGGGAGCAACGCCTTATCCATGATGTCCTCCTCCGAGAGGCGTGAATTCACCAGTTTTTTCGTTCTCAAGGTGATGGTTGCCCAGGCGGCGCACCCACTCGCGGCGGCTCAGGTAGTACACCTGCGGATCCATGCCCAGCCGCTCCAGGAGCCGGAAGGCATATTCGCTGTGGGCCAGCTTGTGGACCAGGTGCTTGGGATTGTTCAAATCCCCAAACACGATGGCGCCGTTGGGGCATGCTTCCGTGCACGAGGTCACGTAGGCGCCTTCAGGCAGATCGTAAGGATCATTCCCAGCCACCCGGGCCTTGTCCTTGGCCTTCATCCAGCGGTGATGGCAGAAGGTGCACTTCTCCACCACGCCGCGGGGGCGCACGCTGACATCGGGGCTCAGGGTCTTGTCCCAGCCCTGGGGCCATTCGGGATCGTACCAGTTGAAGTACCGGGCCTTGTAAGGACATGCCGCCATGCAGTACCGGCATCCGAAGCAGCGGGGGTACACCTGGCTGATGATGCCGCCTTCTTCGTCCTTTTTGGTCACCGTGGCCGGACACACGGGCACGCAGGCCGGATTGCCGCACTGCTGGCAGGGCCGAGGCAGGTAGGCCGTATCGTGATCCGGGAAGGGTTTGCCGTTGGAGAGTTCAAACACCTTGAGCCAGTTCATGACTCGCTGCTTTTTGGACGCATCCTTTTCGGGAGCCAGGTTGTTTTCAGCCTGGCAGGCCACCATGCACGCGCCGCAGCCCGTGCACTTGTCCAGGTCAATGGCCATCCCCCAGAGGATCTTGAACGATTGTTGAGCGCCTGACATGTTGCTGATCCTTCCCCTTAGGCTTTTTCGATTGCGACGCCGGTCTGGGTCCAGAAGGAAAGGCCGGTACCGGGCTCGACCTGGGCCGTGAACAGCCTGGCCACATTGGCGCCCTTGCCCTTGGCGAATTCGTCGAATGCCGTGTGGCCAAGGTTGCAGGGAGCCATCACCACGCCATCCATGACCATTTCGCTGATGTTTACCAGGGCCGGGATCGCCTTGCCGTCACCGGCCTTGAGGGTCACCTTCTGGCCCTGGGCAACACCGGCCTTGGCGGCGGTGGCCTTGTTCAGATGCACGTACATCAAGGTGCCCGCGAGTTCGAATTCGCGCACAAGCTTGAGGTTTTGCGGCGGAACAGCCGTGGTGGCCGTGCCAAAGCCCAACTTGTTCACCGCGGCCAGGGCGTATGCGCCTTCGGGGGCCTTGGCTTCCAGGCTCTTGGCAATGGCCTCTGCAGCCAGGGAGGGCTGGGCGCCGGTGACTGCCTCGCTGACAAAGGCCTTGCCCGCGGTGAGATCCGCCACGTTGGCGCCCACGGCCTTGGCCTTGGCGGCCAGCACATCCTTGAAGGAGTTGAAGCCCAGGTTGGCGTTCTGCTTGGCGGCCAGCCCCAGGATCACATCCCCGCCATGGATGTTGGCGGCAGGGTTCACGGCATCGATGACGGGCGTGTTCAGGCAGTAGATGGCCACGCCGCACCCAGCGGGGGTAGCCACATCGTCATAGCGTTCGATGCCCAGGGGCGAGGGGAGCACCAGGTCGGCCATGGTGGCGGTTTCATCCATGAACTGGGCAATGGCCACCTTGAACGGAATCTTGGCCACGGTGCCGGCCACGTCGCCAGGCAGGGCATACACGGGGTTGGCTTCATAGGTGATGAGGATTTCGGGACGGGCCTTGTTATCCTCGGCCAGGCCCTGCATGTACGCCGCCAGATCGTTGGCCATCACGTCCTTGCGGGCCATGGCCTTTTCCACCACCGGGGCGAACTCGGGCACGGCGCGCAGACCCACCTTCTGGTTGTACGCCCCGAGCAGCAGGTTCAAGGCCATGCCGGCGGCAGCCGCCGCCACGCTGCCACCCTGGCCGAATTCGGACCCGGGGATAACCACCGGCGCCTTGGCCTTCTGCAGCCCTTCGGCAAGCATGGCCAGGTTGGCTTCGGAGACGCCGGCGAGCTGGGCCACGGTGGCTGGCTCGAACCGGGCCGCCAGGGCCTTGAACGCGGCGAAATCCGGGGCCGAGGACGTGGCGCCCGCCTTGATGAGCAGGTTGGCCAGGCCGAGGGCCACCGCCGCCTGGGAGCCAGGCTTGGCCGCCACCCAGATGTCCGCGCCAACAGCGGTATTGGTGCAGCTGGGGCCCACATAGGCGTACGTGGCCGCGGGAACCTCGCCGTGGGGGCGGGCCTCGCAATACGCACGGCGGGTACGGGTGGAAGCGCCCCAAGATTCCAGGATGTCTGCACCCAGGGCCAGCACATAGTCGCTGCCGGCGGTCTCGAACCCGGGCATGCCGGCGCCGCCCATCAGTTCCCAGGCGCGGGCCAGGGTCTGGGCTTCAGAAGGCATAAGGAAGAACTGCTTGGACCCCATGGACGCGACGAAGCCGGAAAGCACCTCGTTCACCGTGCCGGTCTGGTCGCCGGAAATCACAGCCAGGCGCGTGGCGGAGCCCTTGACGAAGCCGAGCTTCTCATCCAGCAGGGCCAGGGCGTCGGTCCAGGAGATTTCCTTCCACCCGCCATCGGAGGCCTTGCGCAAGGGCCGCTTGATGCGGGAAGGGCTGTACAGGAGCTGTACTTCCGTGGCGGCCAGGGGAGAAATCTTGCCGCCGGAGAGGGGATGCTCCGGGTTACCCATGGTGCGAACCGGGCGTCCGCTCACCGTGCGCACCAACATGGCCGTGGCCGAGGGGCACAGCTTGCTCACCGTGGGCACATAGGCGTCCACGCCCTTGATGTTCTTGGGCACCCAGGGCCAGTTCTGGGTCCAGATGGAGATGTCGTCGGTGAGGATCCAGGGGGTCGGGGTGAACATGCTCCCCACCGCCCCGCCGATCAGGAATTTCACAATGCTGCGTCTATCGATTCCCATTGCGCCGCCCTCTTTACTTATGGCACGTGAAGCATGCGTTGTTGTTGGCGTTGTAGGCGCGATGATCCGGCATGGCGTGGCAGTACTCGCAGGCCCACATCTTCATGGTGCTTGCACTGTATCCGGTAATGCGATTTTCCGAATACTTGGGCGGAGCTTCGGAGTCGCCGATGTCAGGATGGCAGCCGCTGGTGCTGCAGAGTTCCTTCTCGGTCCAGTCAGTGTGGCACTTTCCGCAATTCTCCAGGCTGTGGGCGGCATGGCTGAAGAAGACGTTGTCAGGCTGCATCTGATACACTTTCCAGTCCGGCTCCTGCCCCTTCTTCACATACTTGTTCACATACTCGCGCTCCTTGGCAGAGCTCCCTACGGGGAACTCGTGGCAGTCGGCACATTCCTTGGTCGTGGGAATGCCGCTGTAGGAGCCATCCTCACGGAAGTAGTGGCAGTCGGAACACGTCATCCCTGCCTCTTCCTTGTGGATTTTGTGGTTGAAGGCGACTGGTTGGGACTGCTCGCTAAAAAGAAGCTTCGGGGAAAGCCACCATCCCACGAGCAGAGACAAGACCAGCCCTAGTCCGAAGGGCAGAAAGCCACCCAGGACTGAGCACTGGCCGCCGGTGTCAGCGTTGTGCGCGCGCTTCTCCTCCATATCCCTCTACCACCTCTGAAAGTTTAGTGATTGCAGGACGTCCCGCTGTACTTGCGCGTTCTTCTTTCCCATCTCGTTCCGTTTGTGTCAAGGTGAAATAGTTCACGAGCAAGCCTTTTGGTTACAGCTGTGTGATTTTGTTGCCCTTGACTCCTCCTGTGCTTCCGGGCTCCCCCAAGCTTCCCCAGGCGTTCCTCGCCCTTTGCTAAAATGGCAAGTTGTGGCATGCTATGACCTAGGGGCAGGCCTGCGCCTCGACGCCGTCCGCCGTCTTGCCCGCCCACGTTTAGTTTGGAGCCGTATTCCCTATGGACAAGCCGAAAGGCCCCTCCTCTTCCGCCAGTGCCGCCGCATCCTTTGCCAGGATACCGGCCTCGCGAGGAGTGTTAATCCTCAAGGCAGCCATCATTCTTGGCTGGCTGCTGCTGGTGTTGTACGCCATCATCCTGAATACATTTGGCATTCTGTGGAATGAGATCCTTTCCTACTCCCTCATCCTGCCCATCCTGCTGGCCGCCACCACCTGGGGCCGCCTAGGTGGCCTGGGGGTGGCTTTGGCCGCAGGCCTGGTGGCGGGAGCCCCGGTGGTGGGCCACACATCTCCGGAATTACCAAGCTCCATATATCGATTCACATACCAATTTATTCTATTTCACTGTATCGGATTTTCCGTTGCCCTGCTCTGGGAACGCAGCCGTCTGAGTCAGGAAAACTTGACCCGTTTTTTTGAGGGACTGCCCGTGGGCATCTTCCGCTGGTCCTTCGAGCATAAACTCACCGTGGCCAACCCCGCCTTGCTGCACATGCTTGGGTATGAGGACCTGCGCAGTCTGCAGGCAGACCATATCGATCATCTCCTCATTCCCTCCGACCGTCTGGAGGAATGGAACGCCACCTTTCGCGCGGGCAACACTCCTGGCCCCCTGATCACGCAGCTCCAGCGCAAGGACGGGCGCCAGATCTGGGTGAAGATCGTGTCGCGCATTTCCGCGGATCCTGTCACCGGCGAGCTGTGTTATGAGGGTGCCGTGGAGGACGTGACCGAACGCATGGAAGCCGATGCCTCCCTGCGACAATTAAACAGACAACTCCAGGACATTATTGAGTTTCTTCCAGACGCCACCTTTGTGGTGGATGCCAACCGCCGCATTGTCTTCTGGAACAAGGCCATGGAGGAGATGACCGGCCGCAGCAAGCAGGAAATGCTTGGCAAAAGCAACATCGAATACTCGCTGGCATTTTATCGAGAGCCCAAGCCCCTGCTTATCGACCTGTTTTTTGATCCGCAGCCCGAGGCAAGCCTGCGCTACCGGGCCCTGGAGCGGCGGGGCGAGACCTACATTGCCGACGTGTTTGTGCCGCACCTGGCTGGCGGCCGCGGAGCCCACGTGCACGGCATCGCCTCCCCTCTGCGAGACGAAAACGGAACCCTCATTGGGGCCATTGAATCCATCCGGGACATCACCCAGCGTGTGGCGGCAGAGGAGGCCCTGCGCAGCGCCAGGGACGAAATGGAACGCCAGGTGGAGGCCCGCACCGCGGAATTGCGCCTGGCCAACGCCCGCCTGCAGGAGATGGATCAGCTCAAATCCTTGTTCCTCTCTTCCGCGTCGCACGAGCTGCGCACGCCCCTGACCTCCGTACTGGGCTTCGTCAAACTCATCCAGCGCGACCTAACCCGCCACCTGCTGCCCCTCACCGAGGGCATCCCCCAGGCCGAAGTCAAGGCTAGGCGAGTGTTGGACAATCTGGCCATCATCGAAACCGAGGGCGCCCGGCTGGCCCGGCTGGTCAATGATCTGCTGGACCTGAACAAGATTGAATCCGGCAGCATGGAATGGCGGGATCAGCCCTTGGATGTGCATGAACTTATTCAAAAAGCTGTGGAAGCGCTTTCTCCGCAGGTGGCCGCGCGTCCTGGCCTGTCCCTGGAACTGGACCTGCAGCACAACCTGCCCACCATTGTGGCCGATGCCGACCGCATGGCCCAGGTGCTGGTGAACCTGCTCTCCAACGCCGTGAAGTTCACGCCCCAGGGCGTGATTCGCGTGCATGCCCGCACGGAATCCCAGGCCAGCCTACTCATCCGGGTGCAGGATTCCGGCGTGGGCATCCCCAAGGCGTCATTGCCGCATATTTTCAACAAGTTCTACCAGACCGAAGAAGCCGCCTTGCTCCCCTCTTCCATGCGCGGCTCGGGCCTGGGCCTGACCATCTGCCGGCAGATCGTGGAGCACTACGGCGGCCGCATCTGGGCGGAATCCGAGCCCGGCAAGGGTGCCACCTTCCTGGTGCGGCTGCCCCTGGGGTGCGCCACGACCTTATCCGGCATGCCCGTCACCGAGCGGCCGCAATAGGCTCAGCCCTTGCCGTTCTTGCGCTCCCACCAGCTCTGGTCCGGCCCCTTGAACCACCAGTCCGTATGATCCGTCTGGCTGATGCGCACGGCCAGCTGCTTGCCGGCCGGGGTGCGCAGGCGTTCCAACGCGCAGTCGAGCCAGGATTTGGCATAGGGGTTGCCCAGGTCCTGCTGTTCCTTGAGGTTCAGGATAAGGTCGATCTGATCCGCATCCTGAGCCAGCTGGGCTTCGAGGGTCTGCACGTTCTCCAGCTCGTGCCACAGGGGCAGCAGCAGGGGCGCCAGGCCGGTGCCGGCCAGGGAATCGTGCAGGGCGGCGGTGCGTTGGGAGCTGTTGTAGCGGCGGTTCACGTAATTGAAGTCCCCGGTGCGGGCTTCGTGCAGGTCGTGAAACAGGCAAAGCATGGCCGTGTGGGAGGGGTTGGCGCCCTCGGTCATGGTGGCCAGCACATAGCCCACCACGGCAGTGCGGAAGGAGTGCTCGGCCACGTTTTCCGCGCCCGTGCCCAGGAACTGGTAGCCCGTGCGCGGGGTTTTGCGCAACATGCCGCATTCGAACAAGAAATCCGCCAGGCGGGTCAGGGTGTCCCGCCCGGTGAAGTTGGCCTGAAACTCCGAATATTCTGAAGCGCCCGCCATGGCTACGTCGTGTATTCCGCGTTAATGGTCACGTATTCGTGGGTCAGGTCCGAGGCCAGGAGCACGTAGGAACCGGGGCCATTCCCGATGGACAGGTGCAGGTGAATGTCCTGCCGGCGCATGTGCGAGGCCAGCAGGGCCTTGTGATCCTGGGCAATGGGCGCGCCCTTGGCAAAGATGGGGATGCCGCACAGGCTGAGATTGACCTCGTTGGGATCAAAGTCCACCCCGCTGCGGCCCAGGGCGGCGACGATGCGGCCCCAGTTGGGATCGCGCCCGTACATGGCCGTCTTGACCAGGGGGGAGTGCCCGATGGTCCGGGCCACAATTTCGGCATCCTGCATGGAGGCAGCCCCGGAAACGTGGATGCGTACCACCTTGGAGCCGCCCTCGGCGTCCTGGACAATCATGTACGCAAGGGTCTGGCACACCTGGGCCACCCCCTCGGCCAGGCCCTGCAAGGCATCGTCTTCGATCACCACGCCGCTGGCGCCGTTGGCCAGGGCAAACACGCAGTCGTTGGTGGAGGTGTCCCCATCCACGGTCACGCGGTTGAAGCTGGCATCCACGGCGGCGCGCAGCACGCTGCGCCACTGCTCCGGGGCCACTTCGGCATCCGTGAGCACTACGCCCAGCATGGTGGCCATGTTCGGACAAATCATGCCGGCCCCCTTGGCCATGCCGAAGATGGCGCACTCCTTGCCGTCCGGACTGGTGAGCTTGGCGGCGGCCATTTTGGGGAAGGCGTCGGTGGTCATGATGGCGCGGGCAACGTCCGTGGCCGCGGCGCGGCCGAGGTTGGCCTGAACCAGGGGCATGGCGGCGGCCCATTTTTCCATGGCCATGCGCACGCCGATGACCCCCGTGGAGGCCGGCAGGATCTCGCTTTCCTCCAGACCCAGGGCCTCGGCCAGCAGGCGGCAGCTTTCCAGGCAGTCGGCCAGGCCGGCCTCGCCGGTGCAGGCGTTGGCCTGGCCGGCGTTGATGACCACGGCGCGCATGGTGTCGGCCCGCTCCAGGCGCTCCCGGGCCACCAGCACGGGCGCGGCCTGGAATTTGTTGGTGGTGAAGACGCCGGCCGCCACGGCTGGACGGTCGGAGACGATCACGGCCAGGTCGTTGCGATCCTTCTTGAAGCCGGCAGGCACTGCGGCAAAGGAATAGCCCTTGGGAACGGGAATCATGGCATGGTCTCCGAAAAAACAAGTTGGTTGAGCAGGGAACCCGGCAGGGCCGGGACGTTCGGGCAGCACCGTGTCCGTACATGGATCAGGGTGAAGATTCAAGATGTGCCAGGACCTCCGCCAGCCGCCAGCTTGACAAGACCAGCACCGCTGCGGCAAGCAGACGCATTTCCCATGATGCACCTCATTCCTGCAAGGGCATTGCACCCTCATGAAAAAACCCGTCATCCATGACGCCGTGGTCATCGGCGCCGGCGCCACCGGCTGTGCCGTGGCCCAGGCCCTGACCCTGGCCGGCGCCGACGTGTGCGTGGTGGAAGCCGGGGCGGACATTCTGGCCGCCGGCGCCAGCAAG
>JAIWOE010000129.1 GCA_020217165.1 Desulfovibrio sp.
ATGGTGTCCATCACCAACATTGCCACGGACTGCTACGCCAACCCTGACAGCCGGGCAACCCTGTTGGAAGAATTGCGCCAGACAGGCACTATTCTGGGTGTGGAACGGGAATTCAAACGCCGGGATGGCTCCCTGTTTTCCGCCGCGGTGCATGCCCACTTCGTTCATGACGAACACGGCACCCCCCTGCACCTGGAGGGGATGCTCACGGACACCACGGCCCGGCGGCGGGCGGAAGAAGCCCTCACGGAAGCAAAACTGGCGGCCGAGCAGGCCAATGCGGCCAAGAGCGCCTTCCTGGCTAGCATCAGCCATGACCTACGTACGCCGCTGCATCACATGCTGGGCATGGCGGAACTGGCCGCGGCGGAGTCCACCTCCCCCACCCAGCAGGAATACCTGCGCCTGCAACGCCAGGCCGGAGAGCACCTGCTGTCCCTGGTGAACGATCTGCTCGACCTCTCCCTCATTGAGGCCGGCAAGCTGGATTTGGCCGTCATGCCCTTTTCCCTGCAGACCCTGGCCGAGGAGCTGCAGGCGTTCTTCGCCCGGACGGCCCAGGACAAGGGGCTGGAGTTCAGCGTCTCTGTGGAACCGGCCCTGCACCACTGCCGGCTGGGGGACCCCACCCGCCTGCGCCAGGTGCTGGTGAACCTGGCTGGCAATGCCCTCAAATTCACCCTCAAGGGCTCGGTTCGGGTGGAAATCCTCTCGCATCCCCTGGCGGAGGAGGTGCTTTTTCAGGTGCGGGACACGGGGCCCGGCATTCCCGCCAGCAGCCAGCGAGATATTTTCGAACCCTACACCCGGCTCAGGCAGGGGACGTCTTTTTCCCAATCCGCCGAAGCGCACGCTACCGGAATCCGGGACGCCGGCGGGGCCGGGCTGGGGCTGGCCATCTCCCGCAGGCTGGTGGACCGCATGGGCGGTTGCCTTTCCCTGGTCAGCGCTCCGGGTCGGGGCGCGCGTTTTTTCTTCACCATTCCCCTGCCCGAAGCCCACGCGGCCTGCCTGGAAGGACACGAGACAGCGTCCACCAGGCCGGATCTCCGACCCCCCCTGCCCCAGCAGCCACTACCACAGCGGGTGCTGGTGGTCGAAGACGAGCCCGTGAGCCGGCTGTACAGCCTCAAGGTCCTGGAGCAGGCCGGCATTGCCGCCGAAGGCGTGGCCGACGCCGAAACCGCCCTGCACCACCTGAACACCGCCTGCTACGACGCCGTGCTGCTGGACATGCACCTGCATGACATGGATGGCCTGACCCTGCTGCAGCGCCTGCGCGCCTTCCCGGAGGACGCCCCCACCCCACCCGGCACCCCTGTGCTGGTGATCACGGCCCAGGCCATGCGCGGGGACCGCACCCGCATCCTCAAGGCCGGCGCCGACGCCTACTTGGCCAAGCCCGTGAACAGCGCCCAGCTGCTTTACGCCCTGGCCCGTCTCCATGCCCCTCCCTCCAGGCCCGGCCAAGGACAAGATGCGCCGGCCTCCACCTAATCCGCTTCCAGGACGACCATGCATCACCCCCCCCCTTCCCCCGCCCCCATATCCCGGACGAACCCGGGACCATCTACATGGCTGGTTCCATTTTTCCAGACGCATTCCGATTTTTCAGAGACACCCCGCCCTGGCTGCAACGCACAACCATCCAGGAAAGGCCGTCTCCGGGCTCAAGGCATTAGAATCCAGCAAGGCGCAATTATTGCATATAAAATTAATTCCACAATACTTCCTGCCACGGTGGCGAGGCAAAGGGGGAGAATCGCATGTTCGACAACATCTCCGTTCAAACTCGGGTGCTATGCCTGCTCGGGCTGATGCTCATCAGCATCGCCGGGGCCATGGTGCTTTCATCCAGGGCCATGGACGAGATTGCCGACATTGGCGTGGCTGAAACGCAAAACACCATGCTCCAGGGCGAACGCAACAAAATCAAAGTGGCCACGGACGCCATGGCCGCCGCCCTGGGCGACCTGCTCAAGGACATACCCGGCGATGAGGCTCGCGTGGAGTTCATCCGCAAGTCTGTGGACTCCTTTCGCTTTGAAGCAGACCAGTCCGGCTACTTTTTTGTGTACAAGGGCACCGTGAACGTGGCCCTGCCGCCCAAAAAGGAACTGCAGGGCAAGGATCTGAACGAGACCAAGGACGTCAACGGCGTGTACTTCGTTCGCGATCTGGCAAAGGCCGCGGCCGCCGGCGGCGGATTCGTGGAATACGTGTTCCTGAAACCCGGCAAGGGCGACCAGCCCAAGCTGGCCTATGCCGCCTTGATCCCCGGCACGGACATCTGGATCGGCACCGGCATTTACATCGATAATGTCGAGGAAGCCAAGACCGCCATCCGCACGCACATTGCCACCGCCGCCGGCAAGGCCCTGCGATCCATCACCCTACAGCTGGCCGCGTTCTTCATCATCCTGGTGCTGCCCCTGGCCGTGCTGCTCATCCGCAGCGTGGTCCTGCCCATCAAGGAGGCCACCGCAGCAGCCCAGGCCGTGGCCGCCGGCAACCTGGACATCACCATCACCCCCAAGGGCACCAGCGAAATGGGCCGGCTGCAGACCGCCCTGCGCGACATGGTGACCACCCTGAAAAAGAACCTGGAAGACATTACCCTGCAGACCCGCCTGGCCGAGGAAAAAGCTGCGGCAGCCGAGCACGCCTCGGAGGAAGCCCGGGCCGCCACCGCCAGGGCCGAACGCGCCAAGGCCGAAGGCATGCTCCACGCCGCCAGCCGGCTGGATCAGCTCACCTCCCGTCTGGCGGCGGCCATGGAAGAGATTGCCGCCCAGTCCGACATCATCCGCCAAAGCACCACCCAGCAGCAGGAACGCATCCACTCCACGGCCACCGGCATGGAAGAAATGCGCGCCACGGTGGTGGAGGTGGCCCGCAGCGCCGCCGAGGCCGCCCGCCAGAGCACCCAGGCCCAGGACGAAGCCAATCGCGGGGCAGAGGTGGTGGGTAAATCCATCCAGGCCATGGACACCACGCGCAAGAAGGCTGAATTCCTGAAGGATTCCATGCGGAACCTGGACCAGCAGGCCAAGGAGATTGGCTCCATCCTCACCACCATCAATGACATTGCCGACCAGACCAACCTGCTGGCCCTGAACGCCGCCATTGAGGCTGCCCGGGCGGGCGATGCCGGCCGCGGGTTTGCCGTGGTGGCCGACGAGGTGCGCAAGCTGGCGGAAAAAACCATGCAGGCCACCAGGGAGGTGGGACAAAGCATCACCGCCATCCAGAACGCCGCTGCCAGCAACGTAGCCGGCATGGAGGAAGCCGTGCAGGAGATGGGTCGCGCGGCGGACATGGCCAACGAATCCGGCGCCTCCCTGTCCGCCATCGTTCAGGCGGCGCAGACCGCCGCAGGCCAGGTGCATTCCATTGCCACGGCAGCCGAGGAGCAATCGGCCACCACCGAGGAATTCAGCCGGGCCCTGGAAGAAATCAACCAGCTGGCAGAAGAAACGGCCACGCACATCGCCGGCACGGCGGAGGTGCTGCATGAGCTGGCCGAGCCCAGCACCCTGACCGCCCTCATCGACACCATGAAGCGGGAGTCCCAGGCGCAGTAAGCCCGACCACCACGACCTGTTCAGGAGCCCTCCGGGGCTCCTTTTTTCTGCCCTATCGCCAGAGGCCATGGCCGATTAGACACAGCTTCGACGAAAAAATCCTGTTTCTCTTTCAATATAATTCGGAAATCGTGGGCAACCTCGGCTTTTCCCTGTACCGTAATGGCAATTTCGAGCAGGCGCATACTGTGCTCATGGAGCTCCTAGGAGCTGCGCCCGGGGTATTCGGCGGCCTGGTTTGTCCTGGGCCAGGTGTTCGACTCCCTGCAGCGATACGACCTGGCCTACGCCAGCTTTGTGAGCACCTGCCTGTTCAGCCGAAACATCAAGACCAGTATCAAGTATGTGGAACAACAGGCCAGGGCGCATGGGGAACAGGCCGGACGGGATGCCGCCACCAGGGCTCTGCGGGTCTGCCGGATGCAGGCAGACGGTTCGCCTCCCCAGGCTCCCCAGGCCCAGGCGCGCAGCGCTCCCGTGCCGCCCCCGCCCGTGAGCCCCCCAGGTGCTTCCCAGCGCATGGCCCAGCCCCGTCTGGCCGTGGTGGACGTAGGCAGCGTGGTGCAAGGCTACCATGGCATGAAGGAGTCCCGCCTGCGCCAGGGGGCCATCCTCACCGCCGCGGACTTCGTGTATCCGGACTCGGAAACGCCCCTGCTGGACTACCTCAACAGCAACGACGGCAAGACCTATCGACGCAACGCCCAGGTGACGGACATTACGGCACAAATCGCTTCCATGGTGAACAGGAAATAACCGCCATGGCACGTGCGGCCGGCCCGGTGCAGGAACCGGGTCGGCCCAGCCGGCGGCATTACTCCATACCCAGCACCGTTCGGGCGAGGGTGAGCACTTCGGCGGGCCGAAACGGCTTGGTCATGTACACATCGGCCCCGGCCTCCATGCCGCGCTGGGAGTCGAATTCCTGCCCCTTGGCCGTGAGCATGACCACGTACACCCCGTCCAGGGCGAGCTTGTTCTTGGTCCAGTCGCAGACGTCAAAGCCGTTCATCCGGGGCATCATCACATCCAGAAACACCAGGGACGGCTGCTCCTGCCGGATGAGGGCCAGGCCGTCCTCCCCGTTTTCCGCATACAACAGCACAACGCCATCATCTTCAAGGGATTCCAGGGTTTCCTCCAGCAGCATACGGATGTGCGGTTCATCATCCACGATGAGCACCTTGCGCGGACCTTGCTGGGTTGGCACGCTGGATGCGGCGACGGGTTCCGCGGGCGCCATGGGTTCCATGGGCTCCATGGACGCAAGTGGCAATGCCGACTCCCCCGTGGTCAGTTCCTCGCAGGTAGCCAGGGCGTCCACGTCCCAAATCTCGCTGGCCGAGTCGGCGGCAGGGGACGGGGCAGCCTGAAATTTCTGCCCTGCTGCGCCGGCTGGGACACGCCAGGGAGCGCCCGCCAACTCCGCGTACAAGGCCAGGGCGGAATCATGGCTCCCGTCCTGCTGCAGGATGGTCGTCACCAGCTCCAAGGCCGCTGCCCCCCGCCCCAGCATGCGATACACTCGGGCCAGGGCCACGCGCACGGTCATGTCGTCGGGGTCCAGGGCACAGGCCTTTTCATACAGGGCCAAGGCGGTTTCGGGCTTGCCGCGCTGCAAGGCCACCTCGGCCACGGTCTGATACGGGTTCACGGCCTGGCAGCGGGCGCGTTGCATCTCCCGGTACAGTTTTTCCGCCTCCGCAGGATGTCCTCGCCAGAGGTATCCCTCGGCGGCCTTGTTCAAATAATGGTTGAACTTCACCAGATTGCCCTTGCGTTGCCAGGCGATGGCCAGGCCGCGGCAGGCATCGGGGTATCGGCCGCGCATGGCCAGAATTTTGGAAAAAGAGGCGATGGCCAGATCAAAATCCCGAGCGTTGAGGGCCCTGCGACCTTCCAAAAACAGCCGACGAGCCTTGCTGGTGGCAGATTCGTGCCCGGCCGGACGGGACGGCCCTGGTGCATCCTCCCTGGGAGGGTGTCCGAGCGGAACGGAGGCATGCCGGGCATGTCCAATCTGACTGGCCTGAGCGGATGACCCCACCGGGGATGCCGGCGTGACGCTCTCCACGGCCTGGGCGGCCAGATCCTGCAGGGCCTGGGAGGAGAAAATGCGCGGCAACACCATGGGAACACCCAGATCCCGCGCCTGCCGCGCCGTGGCGTCATCGTTATCCGGAAGATGGACGATGCACGGCATGCGCAGCCCCTGGGCCTGCCGCAGGTACTGCAGGGCCGCACAATCATCCGCCAACAGGCTGCTCAACCCGATAATCAGCAAATCGGTTTCGCGTTCCTGCTCCGCAATGACGCGGGCAGGGGGCTGGCCATTGGCCGGCCTTGGCTGCATGCCGCAACAGGTGGCCAGGTTGCAGGCGATTGTCTGCAGAATGGGGTTGTCCTGAATCACAAGCACACGCAGGGGCGCAGGCAGTTGCATATCAATCCCTTTCTCCAAAACTGCAGGCGCGTGACTTCCGGCACCTGTGTTAGCACCATCCCGGCATCATCCTGCTTGAAGGCATCGGCCTCGCGACACTGGCGGCGCCTGTATGACGCCCCGGGTTGCGCCATCTTCTTACTGAAGCAGCGGCGCGGGCGCAACACTAGCATGGGATTTCGTAGATCCGGTGACGGTCCCGAACGGCTCGCCCAGAGCGCGTCCGCGACGGCGCGGCCTCGTCTATACAACAATGACAACTCATTGTATGGATTGTTGAACAACAACCGTGGGACGCCTGACAAGACGACCCCACGGCGCGCGCCCGGGCAGGCGCGAACGGATTTTATCCAGAGGGGGTATCTATGCAAACTGCGACCATTCACACCCGGCTGGCGGCGTGTCTGGCCGTGATCGTCCTTGTCGTTGGCCTTGTGGCCGCGGCCGGCGCCGCGCTTTTCCCGTCGCAGGGAGCGCTGTCCCTGACCATGACCGCCGCTCTGGCCGCCCTGGCCGCCCTCATCGCCTGCGGGGGCTGCCTGGCGGTGGTGCACCTGACATGCGTGGCCCCACTGCAAGACGCCCTGGCCCGGGCCAACGCCCTGGCGGAAGGCGACTTTGCCCGCGCTGCCCAGGCGCGTGATGCCGCCGGCGAATTGGGGCAGCTGCAGGCGCGTCTCTCGGCCATCGTTGCCATGGCCAAGCATGACAAGGGGCTGAATCAGGGCATCCTGCGCGGTCTGCCCATGCCATATCTGCTGGTGGATACCCAGGAACGCGCCCTGCACATCAACCAGGCCTGCCTGGACATGCTGGAAATCGACGGCCCCATGGAGGCCTGCCACGGCAAGACCCTGGCGGAGGTGTTTTACAACGACCCCACCCGCAAAACCGCCGTGGGCCAAAGCATCCGCGAGGGCAAGGTCTTCCGCAATCTGGAAGTGACCATCAAGGGCCACAAGGGCGGCGAGCGCAATGTGCTGGCCAACGTCTTTCCCCTGTACGACCTGGACAAGCAATGCATTGGCGGCCTGTGCCTGTATATCGACATGACCGCCCTGAAACAGGCAGAGGCGCAGAACAAACGTACCCTCGACAGCCTTGCCGCAGCAGCCAGGAACCTTGAAGGCGTGGTGGCCACCGTCTCCACCGCCTCTGAAGCCCTGGCCCAGCATGTGACCCTGGCCAGCCGGGGCGCGGCGCATCAGTCGGAGCGGGTGAGCGAAACAGCCACGGCCATGGAAGAAATGAACGCCACCGTGCTGGAAGTGGCCCGCAATGCCACCCAGGCTGCGAACACCGCCGATTCGGCCCGTCACAAGGCCCAGGATGGCGCGGGCATCGTCACCCGGGTGGTGGGGAGCATTGGCGAGGTGCAGGCCGCGGCCCTGACCCTCAAGACGGACATGTCCGCCCTGGGTGTCCAGGCCGAGGCCATCGGCCAGGTACTTAATGTCATTACCGATATTGCCGACCAGACCAACCTCCTGGCCCTCAATGCGGCCATTGAGGCCGCCCGGGCCGGCGATGCCGGGCGCGGCTTTGCCGTGGTGGCCGATGAGGTGCGCAAGCTGGCGGAAAAAACCATGACCGCCACCAAGGAAGTGGGCGCGGCCATTACCGGCATTCAGGATGGCGCCCGGCGCAACGTGCAGCATGTGGAACAGGCTGCTGCGAAAATCGATGCCGCCACCGGTCTGGCCACGGAGTCCGGCGAGGCCCTGCGGCACATCGTCTCCCTAGTGGACCTGACCACGGACCAGGTGCGATCCATCGCCACGGCTTCCGAAGAGCAGTCCGCCGCCAGTGAGGAAATCAATCGGAGCATTGAGGAAATCAGCCGCATCTCCCTGGAGACTTCCTCGGCCATGCACCAGGCCGGCCAGGCCGTGGACCAACTGGCCCGCCAAGCCCATGTGCTACAGGACTTGATCCGGGAGATGCAGCGGCAGCAAGGCTAGTATTGCTGTCAGGGGCAGCTCCGTGCGTCCGCCGGAATCCGCGTATTCCGGCGGACAATCCTCCACGGAATCAGTCGCTACTCATATCAGCTTGATTCGTGGACACGACACGAGGCGCCTCGCTGGACGCACAAAGACCGCCTCACCCCATCGTGCCCGCCAGCTCCTTGCTATTTCAAGGGCTGATGGACTCGCAACGACGGCATGAGGCGAATGCACTCCTCGGCCCAGAGGGCAATGCGGGTGCGCAGCTGGTCGGGCGGGATCAGGCGTTCCATGAAGCCACCTGGTCCAGGCAGATGTCCAAAAAAAGGCCGCAAACTCCACGAGGAGTGAGTGCGGAAAACTAGACAGGTCTGCAAGGTGAGGTCCACCGACGAGGAAGACGACCAGGAATGGGCAAGAGAAGACGCTTTTCCCCCGAGTTCAAGGCCAAGGTAACCCTGGCCGCCCTCGTCAAAGCCGGACCCTCATCCCCCGAATCGATCCCGGCGACTGCAGCGGGCTACTGCGCCATGGCAACCCGTCTCTGAATTTGCAATGATTCCATGGTATCATGACACGATGGCAAGGCACAACGGCAGGCCTCGGCCAAATTGTGCGGCCTTTGGGGATTCTCAGTGGCCCTTTTTATTCCCCAGCTCCCTTGATCGCCCACCCATCAGCGCCTATGAAAAGCCATGTCCCGCATCGCTTCCCAACATCAGGAGCACCCATGCATTCCACACTGCACAGCAACGCGCAGCACGTCGAAATCCGATACGCCACCGAGGCAGACACGCCAGCCATGCATGACGTGGTCCTGGCGGCATTCGGCATGCCGTCGGGTCCGGAACTGGTGAGCCTCATTGATGACTTGTCCGGTGATGCCACTGCAAGGCCATTGCTGTCGTTCGTTGCCACCAGTCAAGGCCGGATTGTCGGGCATATCCTCTTTTCGAATGTCCAGCTCCAGGGATCGCAAGACCAGGTCGCGGCGTCCATTCTTGCACCGTTGTGCGTCCACCCGGACTTTCAGCGCCAGGGGATAGGCGGGGCGCTGATTACATTCGGTCTCAGCCAATTGCGGGCCATGGACATTGGGCTGGTATTTGTGCTGGGGCACCCTGACTACTACCCTCGGCTCGGCTTCGTGCCCGCCGGCGAACGCGGGCTGCAGGCTCCCCACCCGATTCCGCCAGAGCATGCCGGCGCCTGGATGGTGCAGGCACTGCGGCCGGGCCTGCTCGGAACCGTGACGGGAACGGTGGCCTGCGCAGAGACGCTCAACGATCCCAGGCACTGGCGGGAATAAGGCGGCACGTCAGGCCGTCTGCGGTACCCGTCGGAAGGCGGGTCTTTGTCATGCTTCGAGTGATCCTGTGAATTGCTTCAACGTAAACTCCCGGCAGCTGCATTCACGGGCAAGGCTACTCTCCGCCGCAGGACGCACCGGCCCTGGCCATGGCGTACCCCATCAGGGAAAAGGTGTTGGCGTTGTGCAGCACGGTGGCGGCCAGGTGCGAGTGCCTGCCAATGCCCGGGTGTTCATGCTCGTGTGCATGTTCGTGGGTGTGTTCATGGACGTGTTCGTGCGTGTGTTCGTGGTCGCCTTGCATGGAGCCTCCTTGGTTTCCATAAGGATACTGGTTGGAGGCGTCCTGTAAAGACGGCACAAAATATTCTTGCATGGCATGGAACACGGCAGCATCGGCGCGGCAGGTTCCGGGTTCTGGCGCGGTTTCGTACAAATAGACACGCAACCCGTTGCAGATTCCCTGCACATGATATGAGCCGTATGCCACCCCGTGGGCCAGGACGCACCCCACGGGCCCGGTGGTGAAGCGTTGCGTCATGGCCTGCACCAGCACGGCGCCGGTGGGGGTGACCAGCTCCTGCATGGCCGCGGTGGGCATGACCGGGGTGTGGGTCATGAATTGCAACGTGGCCGGCGCCGGCAAGGGCAGGGGGCCATGATCGCAGACCACCACCCCGCGGAACCAGGGCAGGGCGGAACAGGTGACGGTCGTGACACAAAGTTGCTCCAGACCCCAGAAGGCCCCCACCACGTCCAGCACCGTATCCAGCGCGCCCACCTCGTGAAAATGGACCTGCTCCAAGGGGATGCCATGCACCGCGGCCTCGGCCTGGCCCAGGGCGCGCAGGGTGGCCATGGCCTTGTCCTTGACCTGGTCGGACACCGCCAGGGCCTGCACGATGGCGCGCATGTCATCAAGATGTCGCAGGGGCTGGGCGTCCGGCAGGTCCATGGCCAGATGCGTGCCGAGGACGCAATCCACCATCCTGGGGATGGGTCTGAGGCGAAGATTGAATCCGAGGGAGCGGAAGGCCTGTTCCAGGGGGGCGATGTCCAACCCCACGGCACACAGGGCGGCAAGTATCATGTCGCCGCTCACACCGCCCACGGGGTCCAGATGTACATGCAGAGGCACGAAGTGTCTCCTCAATGCGATACTGTGGAGGATGAAACGCCGCCCTAGGGTCAGGAACACTCCCTCGCCGCAGGCGTGCGTGAATCAAGGCCGCCGGGGGCTATTCATAAGGGTAGGTGTTGCCCTCGAATTCCTTGGCCCGCGGGTTGGGGTAATGGCCTTCGGCCTGCAGTTTCTTGATGTATTTGGAACGGTCCGTGAAGTGCATGTGCAGGAACTGGTGGGAATCGTGCCCCCCGGGCTCGCCCAGGAATTTCTTGTACAGGGTTTGCACCTGCACATTATCCTGGCTGGCGCGCACGGGGAACTTGGCGTCGGCGCCGTACACGGAGTCGATGCGATCCATCATGTACTCTTTCACCTTCTTGGTGGCGGCCACGGCCTTGCCCGTGAGGCGGATGCCAACGAGGGCCGCCCCGCCCAGGATACAGCCGGTCTTCAGGAAAGCGCGACGGGTGACGTGTGCGATATTCATGCGGGGTCCTCCTTAGGCCTTTTGTTCCGACATCATCCGCAGCCGATTGCGGCAGCTGGCCATGAACCTAGTGGTGGAGCGGTGCATGGCCTCGAACACGCCAGGCATGATGGGCTGCCCGCCGCCGCACACGCAGCCGCCGGGGCAGGCCATGAACTCGATGAACTGCCAGGGGGCCTTGCCAGCCTTCACCAGTTCACAGACATTTTTGAAGCGCTTGGCCCCGTGGATCACGGCCA